>JAFQNZ010000048.1 GCA_017395715.1 Clostridia bacterium
AAGACTATATCTATATTGAGTCCGAAAATTTTACTACCACTTGGGATGACGGAACATCCACTACCACACTTGCCAATTATGATATTTATTTTTTTGATACGCAAACCATGATCCTGTATTACTTCCACAATAATATATAGAACGTCTGATCGTTAGAACAAAAAAACTCCGATTGCCACGGCAATCGGAGTTTTTTATCTACATTTTATTCGTAATCAACAACATCAACCCAAGAAAGGAGGAATTGACGTTCGCTTTCATTACCCTTTACAGACTGCGAAGCGGCTACAATCGGCATCCATTTCTGAACGTACTGTTTTGCCGTATTGCTCTTCTTGCAGAAAAGATTCAGATATGCTTTTGCAACATCATCCTTGCCGGCAAGGCAGAACAGAAGATAGGTTCTTGCTGCATCGGCAGAAGCATTTCCCTGCGTTGCGTGTGCCCAGTCAATGATATAAGGCGTACCGTCTTCTGTGATAATGATATTAGAGGGATTGAAGTCGCCGTGGCAAACCTTATCGTGTTTCGGCATACCTTCAAGACGGGTGTGAAGCTCGTAACGAGTGGTTGCATCCAACGTGGTTTCCGAAATCTTGTTCTTCATCTTATCCTTGAGCTTGATCAGCTTCGCCGAACGCTTTCCGTGTACTTCAAGCTGAAGATCCACAAAAAGATTCAAATAGTCTTCCATCTTTTCGGGCTCATCTTCCATCAGCTGTGCAAGTGTTTTGCCTTCCACATAGTCATACACAATCGCCCACTTGCCGTCAACCGTCATAACCTCTCTGATTTTGGGAATGTTAAGACCGGTTTCTTCGATTCTTGCCTGATTGAGTGCTTCGTTCAGAACATCCGCTTTGGAATAGTCGGAGTCAAACACCTTGATGCAGTTGTCACCGTCACGGTAGATGGTCTTATTGCGTCTTTGTGCAACGATAGTATCGAATTTCATTATCAGATTCCCCCTTGTTATTTTGTAATTTTGCCGGGAACTTCTTTTTCGGTAAAGGTTTTTCCGTAGTAAGCGTTGAGGTAGATTTCTTTCATTTCGCTCATCAGCGGATATCTGGGGTTAGCACCTGTACACTGATCATCAAATGCCTGCTCTACCATTTCATCAAGACGGGCAAGGAAATCATCTTCATTCGGAACATAGTCGCGAATGGTAGCCTTAATACCAACTTTCGCTTTCAAATCATCAATAGCCGCAATCAAATTCTGTGTCTTTTCTTCGTCGGTCTTACCGCCAAGTCCAAGATAATCGGCAATTTCCGCATAACGGGCCATGGTGTGAGGATGATCATACTGCGAGAAAGTACCCATCTTGTGAGGCACTTCAGCAGAGTTGAAACGAATCACTTCATTAATCAAAAGCGCATTGGCAACACCGTGAGGCAGATGGTGGAATGCGCCGAGCTTATGCGCCATAGAGTGACAAATACCAAGGAAGGCATTGGCAAACGCCATACCTGCCATGGTAGCAGCATTCGCCATCTTTTCACGAGCCGCAACATCATTCTGACCATTTTCATACGCCTTGGGCAGATATTCAAAGATCATCTTCAAAGCACGAAGCGCAAGACCGTCGGTATAATCGGTTGCCAGCATCGAAGCATAGGCTTCCACAGCATGCGTTACAGCGTCAATACCCGAGGCAGCCGTCAGTCCCTTGGGCGCAGACATATGGAAATCGGTATCAATGATCGCCATGTCGGGCAGGAGCTCATAGTCAGCAAGCGGATACTTAACACCGCTGGTTTCATCAGTAATAACCGCAAAAGGTGTTACTTCAGAGCCGGTTCCCGCAGAAGTGGGAATTGCCACAAAGTATGCCTTTTCGCCCATCTTGGGGAAAGTATAAACTCTCTTGCGGATATCCATAAAGCGCATAGCCATGTCCATGAAGTCCACTTCAGGATGCTCGTACAAAACCCACATGATCTTGGCAGCATCCATTGCGGAGCCACCGCCGAGTGCAATGATAACATCCGGCTCAAACGCAGACATCTGCACAGCACCTGCTTTCGCGCAAGCAAGCGTGGGATCGGGTTCAACATCAAAGAATGTGGTATGAACAATACCCATGGCATTCAGCTTGTCGGTAATGGTCTTGGTATAACCGTTGCGATAGAGGAAATTGTCAGTTACAATAAAGGCTTTCTTTTTGCCCATAACAGTCTTGAGTTCATCAAGAGCAACAGGCAGACAACCTTTCTTCAAATAGATCTTTTCAGGTGCTCTGAACCAAAGCATATTCTCTCTCCTTTCGGCAACAGTCTTGATATTCACAAGATGCTTGACACCAACATTTTCGGAAACCGAATTTCCGCCCCACGAACCGCATCCGAGTGTCAAAGAAGGCGGCAGTCTGAAGTTATAAATATCACCGATACCGCCCTGCGAAGAAGGTGTGTTCACAAGAATACGGCAGGTCTTCATACGCGAAGCAAATTCGGAAAGCTTCTCTTTTTCAGAGATTGCATTGAGGTAGATCGAAGCGGTATGACCGTAACCGCCGTCGGCAATCAGCTGTTCTGCTTTGGCAAAAGCATCCTGAATGCTATCTGCGCGGTACATAGCCAAAACGGGAGAGAGCTTTTCATGAGCGAACTCTTCGGAAAGCTCAACGCTTTCCACTTCTCCGATCAAAATCTTGGTGCCTTCGGGAACGGTAACACCGGCAAGAGCAGCAATGGTAACTGCCTTTTGACCAACGATCTTAGCATTCAAAGCGCCATTGATAATAATGGTTTTTCTGACCTTCTCGGTTTCTTCCGCTGTAAGGAAGTAACAGCCGCGAGATGCGAACTCATCCTTAACGGCGTCATACACCTGATCAAGAACGATAACAGACTGTTCGGAAGCACAGATCATACCGTTATCAAAAGTCTTGGAATGAATGATCGAGTTAACTGCAAGAATAATATCTGCAGTATCGTCAATGATCGCAGGTGTATTACCTGCACCAACACCAAGCGCGGGCTTGCCCGAAGAATATGCAGCGCGTACCAT
>JAFQNZ010000049.1 GCA_017395715.1 Clostridia bacterium
GGTCGGCGTCCTCGACGACCCGTTTGGATAATCAAATCTTGTTTTTTGCATTTGATTGTTTTCGGGTCGTCGAGGGCGCCGACCCCTACCGAATTATATATTCTCCAATAAAAACAGCGTAGCCGTAAAATAGCTACGCTATCATTTATTTGAAGAATCGTCTAAAACGGTGGCGGTACTTCACCATATACAGCATCGTGGCACGCTTCAACAAAATGTCAAACAGCCAGAATGCCGCGTTGGCGACTGCAAAATACGCCGTCAAAAAGAGAACATTGAACTTTTCGCTGTCTACTTCAAGCGGAAAGAGGAATCTTGCCCCCACAAGCGCCAAGGTCAGCGCGCCGTTGAAATAGACAAGCTTCAAAAGAAAAGCAAGTACCCTGCCCCGCGCATCAAAAACACGCTTGATGATCGGGTAAAGCCCCGAAAAGACAAAATAGACAGCGGCAATAAACTTGCTCGGCAAAAAGAGCAGCGTCAAAAGCGAGGTAGCAAGATAGATCATCACCGCAAACGACTCGCCCATTTCGATCAAAGCCAGCATCAGAATGGCAGATGCCAGCATCGAAACGGCAATGTCCGCCACCTGCAAAAACGAACCAATGAGAAGGATCACCACACTCAAGGCACAAAACAGCGCCGAAAGGGTTATTTTTTTGGTGCGCTTCAAAAAGATCACCTCACAAAGACTGTAGCAGCACGATATAAAATCACTGCCCATACATTCACAGCAGCAATCGGCACACATTAAAGCCGAGCAGATATCGCAGGTCGAACAGCCCTGTCTTTGTTGATACCCGCCCATGTTGCCGTTTTGGCGGTTGGCAGTTGCCTGACGCAGGCTTTCGAGCGTGTTTCGGTATTCCATGTTACTTGGATCGTTGCGGCAAGCTGTCTCCATCATGCGGATGGCATCAAAATACCTGCCCATCTCAGCAAACATCACGCCTTTCAAGAAGCACCATTCCGCACCTCTCTCGTTGTAGGGGATACTTTCAAGCAGACGGTCGGCTTCTTGAACGCGCTTTTGGTTAAGAAGATTTCGGATGTCAACGTAAATGGCAGAGCCGCCGTAAGCGTTATAACCGCCGCTGCCGCCTGTCTTTTTGCCCTGCGAGCGCCAGGACTTGATGGTATCGTAAGCCTCGTTGACTTCTTTCATTTTTTCTGCCGCAAGCGAGCGAAGATCGTCGTTGGGGCAGTTGTCGGGATGATATTTTCTGGCAAGCTCGTAATATGCCCTTTTGATATCGGCGTCGGACGCATCGGGTGAAACGCCCAGCACCTTGTAGGGATCTTTATTCATGTCGAGGCTCCTTTGGTGTTTTCATTTTTTCTTTTTTCAGTATGACCTTTTCGGCAACATCGGGCAGACCCATGGCAAGGATATTGCGAATGATACTGTCAATGCCACAGTCTTCGATCGAAAGTAAATCAAGCGCATTGAGTGCCGCGGCAAGCTCCATGTCAAGTGCGTTGATCAAAGCCGTCGCAAAACTCTCGGCATTGGTGTCTTCGCCCGAGAGCACAAAGGGATTGTACTTTCCGCACTTTTTATCCTCGGCAATGTCGGCGTAAGCATCCACAATGTAAATAAAACGCCCAAGTCGGTTGCCGATCTCATAAAGGCAAATCTGTTTGTCTTTGCCGAGATTTCCGCCCTCATCAAACGCAAAGATCTCGCCGAGAAGTTCGCCAAACAGCACAGCACCGTCATACACACTCTCTGCTCCCGCACGCTCGGCGGCATACAAAGCGTCAAGTTTTTCTTTGGTCAGCGTGTTCAGCGCGGGAATGGGGGACGCCTTCATCGCGCGTCTTGCCCCGCCGATCATAAAACGCGCACCCAAACGGCGAAGACCTTTTTCATCGGCTTTGTCGTCAAGCAGCTTGTGGTACACAAGAATTGCCGCCACCGATGCGGTATAGGAAAGCGATGGCGAGCAAGCCACACAGTAACGCCCTTTTACGGGGTGCGCCACACAGCGGCATTTTTGAAAGGAAGACTTCTCCCCCGAAGCACCGATGCGGCAAAGCGCAAGTGCCACCATGTCATAGCTCAAGCTGTAGCGAAGCCTGCGGGAAAGCTTTTTCTCCGCATGGCACAGCCCGCAATAGACAGTTCTGTAATAATCAAATTCCTTGATCTTCATTTCCGACCGACGGGGTCTTACATAACCGAACATACAACCTCGCAAAATTTATGCAAATTGCAGGGCGTTTCCTTGACAAGGCGAAAAAAACATGATATACTGAATTTGTTACCCTATCGCCATCATGGAAAAAACTTCCTTTGTATGGTTATAACACACAATTATTTCTTTTCTTTGTATAATTTATGACAATTCGGTGAACAGATACCAAAAGAGAGGTGAGAAATCTGCCTACGCTCAAGATGGCGGGACTTGTTATGGATATTCGCCACGACAATCCCATCTTAAACCGACAGATCACGGATTACCTCACCGACGAGCCTGCCGATTTCACGGTTGAGATCAGCCGCGACTATATTGAAAAGGAAATCGAAGAGGAAGTTCGCTTAAACAAAAACTTCCCCGCTTCTTACAGCGAATACCTTGCGATCTACCGTTACATCTGCACAAAGCTTCTTGCCTATGACGGCTTTCTGATGCACGGCTCTGCCCTTGCCGTAAACGGCAAAGCCTATCTCTTTTGTGCTCCCAGCGGTACCGGCAAGTCCACACACACCCGCCTTTGGCGCGAAGTGTTCGGTGATGCCGTCACCATGATCAATGATGATAAGCCGATCATTCGCAAACAAAACGGCATCTTTTACGCTTGCGGCACGCCTTGGAGCGGCAAGCACGATCTCGACACCAACATTTCACTTCCGCTGTGCGGCATCATTCTTCTCTCGCGCGGCAACGAAAACAAGATCGAAAAAGCATCCCCCACGCATCTGCTCGGCTTGCTTTTCAATCAGATCTTCCGTCCTTCGGACGAAGATGCCTACTTAAAAACCATTGACCTTGTTGACGAAATGCTGTCAAGCTGTCCGCTCTATAAACTCTCCTGCACACCTGACCAAGAAGCGGCAGAGGTAGCTTATCGGGCACTGAATAACACCTAACAGAAAGAGGAATACGGTTATGAAACTGAAAAGCGGATTTATTTTGAGAAAATGCGGCGAGGCAGACATTGTGGTTCCTGTCGGCGCCAATGTAGAAAAGTATAAAAATATCATGGTCACCGTATCCGGCTCGGGCAAACTTCTTTGGGATATGCTTGAAAAGGGCTGTGAACGCTCCGACCTTGTGAATGCCCTTCTCAGCCGTTACGATGTGGAACGCGATATTGTGGAAAAAGATGTTGACATCTTTTTGAAAAAACTCACACAGGCAGGCATTTTAGATGCCTGAGTCCTACGAAGACATCCTCAAAAAGCAAGGCACTTTACTCTTCACACCGGGCGGCAACTCCATGCAGCCCCTGCTCTCGCATCATAAAAACCCGGTTCTGCTTGTGCCTGTCAAGGGAAAACTCAAAAAAGGCGATGTTCCCTTTTATAAACGCCCAAACGGGCAATATGTTCTCCACCGCATTGTCCGTGTGCGTCAAAACAGCTATGACTGTTGCGGCGATAACCAATCGGCAATCGAAACCGGTATAACCGATGACATGATCCTTGCCAAAATGGCAGGCTTTTATCGGGGGGATACCTATATTTCGGCAGATGAAGCGTGGGTCAAGCGTTATGCCAAACGCCGTATGGCATCCCGTCCTTTCCGCCGCTTGATTGCCCTTGTCAAACTCGCTTTCCAAAGATTTTTTAAGAAAACATAAACAATTTGCCGCAAAGGTCGGCAGAACATGCCGCCGAGCTGCAAACGCTCGGCGCTTTTTGTTATTTTTTTAACGTATATTCATTACATTGTTTCGAAAGGAAGTAAAGAAATGAACCAACATGACACCCCTCGCGTACGCGAAAATTACACCATGCTTTGCGACTTTTATGAACTCACCATGGGCAACGGTTATTTCAAATGTGGCAAGCGCGACACCATCACCTATTTTGACGTGTTTTTCCGTGACATTCCCGACGGCGGCGGCTACGCCGTTTGTGCAGGACTTGACCAGCTGATCGACTATATCAACGATCTGCACTTCACCGATGAGGACATCGAATGTCTGCGCCGCAAAAACACCTTCAGCGAGGATTTTCTCGCCTATCTGAAGAACTTCTCCTTCACGGGCGACATTTTTGCCGTTCCCGAAGGCACGCCCATTTTCCCCGGTGAGCCAATCATGGTGGTACGCGCCCCCGCCATTGAAGCACAGTTCATTGAGACATTCGTTCTCTTATCGATCAACCACCAATCGCTGATCGCCACCAAGACCTCGCGTATCGTCGGTGCCGCCGAGGGCAGACCGGTTGCCGAATTCGGCTCCCGCCGCGCACAAGGCACAGCAGGCGCGATCCTCGGTGCAAGAGCCGCCTATATCGCAGGCTGTTCCTCTTCTGCCTGCACCATTGCCGAAGAACGCTTCGGCGTACCCGCCAGCGGTACGATGGCACACTCTTGGGTACAGATGTTTGATTCCGAATTTGAAGCCTTCGACACCTACTGCTCAATCTATCCCGAAAATGCCACCCTCTTGATCGACACCTACAACGTCTTAAAAAGCGGCGTACCCAACGCCATCAAGGCGTTCAAAAAGCACGGCATCACCAAGTGCGGCGTGCGTATCGACTCAGGCGACGTTGCCTACCTGTCTCGCAAGGTCAGAAAGATGATGGACGAAGCGGGTCTTACCGACTGTAAGATCGTGGTATCCAACTCACTTGACGAGCACATCATCCGCGACTTAATTCAGCAGGGCGCTAGAATTGATGCTTTTGGTGTGGGCGAAAGACTCATCACCTCACGCTCCTCGCCTGTCTTCGGCGGCGTGTATAAGCTGTGTGCTGTCGAAAAGGAAAACGGCGAGATCATCCCCAAGATCAAGATCAGTGAAAACATCGAAAAGATCACCAATCCCCACTTCAAAAAGCTCTACCGCCTGTTTGATAACGAAAGCGGCAAAGCCATTGCCGACCTCATCTGCCTCCACCATGAAACGATTGACGATTCAAAGCCTTTGACGATCTTCGACCCCCATTTTACATGGAAAAAGAAGACGATCACCAACTTCACCGCCAAAGAGCTTCTTGAGCCTGTATTCGTAAACGGCAAGTGCGTTTATCCGCGCTACAAAGTATCCGAGATCCGCGCGTTCTGCCAAGAGCAGATCGACACACTGTGGGATGAAGTCAAGCGTCTTGACAATCCCCACCGCTACTACGTGGACCTTTCAGAGGAGCTGTGGAATCTCAAGCACAAACTTCTTTCCGAAAAGGCATAAGATATCAATTGTAAAACTGCGTTTTACAATTGGAAACCGCGCGGCGGGGATACGCGCGCTTATCGCCGCCTGCCAAAATCCAAGATTTTGGCGGCTCCCCTCGGCGCGCGGACTCGCGTTGCTCGTCTAAGCGGTGTTTTTTCAGCGGCAAAGCCGCCGAAAAAACGGATTTTATATATTATTAACTTTTACCATCCTTTAGAAAAGGCGTAAAATACTATGACGTTTGAATCATCGGGCGGCATCTTCGTCTGCCCCATCTGCCAAAACACACTTCTCCGCCGCGAAAGATCGCTTGCCTGTGAAAACCGCCACACCTTCGATATTGCCAAAGAGGGTCATGTCAATCTCTTGCGAACGGCAGGAGGCTTACACGGCGACAATCGGCAAATGGTTCTCTCACGCCGCGCATTTTTAGAAAAAGGCTACTATGCCCACTTAAAAGAAGCCGTCAGAGAAACGGTGGCAAGCTATTTGCCACATGGCGGCTCGCTTCTCGACTCGGGTTGCGGAGAGGGCTATTATACCGAAGGCTTAACCGAAAAC
>JAFQNZ010000050.1 GCA_017395715.1 Clostridia bacterium
ATTTTAACATATTATTTTGCAAAAGTAAAGGCTTAATTCTGTCGAAACGCGAAGTTTTGTGAAAAGTTTGCGTTTCGGCGGGCAGCTTTTTTTGTTGTTTTTGCTTTTTTTAGTGAAATAAACAGATTTTTCGTCATAAAAACCAAAAACAGGTATTGACTTTTGTGCAAAAGAGATGTATAATCATGTCTTGTGTGCCAAAGGTACACAAAATTCCCGATCGGTTTGAGGTTTTTAGACATGATTATGTTCTTGAAGATCGCGGTACTCTTTCTTTGTACTGCGGTTTCATTTATCATTTCCTGTTACAGCGAAAACAAGAAGGGTACTTGTGTGTTGCTTTCTTTTTTTGTGGCGGCAGGCAGTACCACGTTCTTTTCCGAGGAATCGCTTCTTCTTTCCATGCTTTGTGCATTTGGCGTTTTTCTTGTGCTTTCGGTTCTGACGGTTCTTCTTTCGAACAAGACCATGCACAGAAAACACGAAAAAGAAAAGCATAAATCTTTCTGATCTCATCTTTTCGCAAGGGTGTTGATTCCTTTGTCGGTTTTTCTAAAAAAATTTGAAAAAACTTGAAAAAAGGTCTTGCATTCTATGGAAAGTTGTGATATAATAACATCCGCTGTGTTATCGGATAAGGGATAGCATGGGATTCGGGCAGTCCGCTGCGAAGCTCCGCATGAATGCCGAAATATTAAAGGAGGAAGCCAAAATGGATCTTATTAAGGCTTTTACAGAAGAGCAACTTAAAGCAGAAGTTCCTCAGTTCAAAGTTGGTGATACCGTTAGAGTTCACAACAGAATCAAAGAGGGCGCAAGAGAAAGAATTCAGCTTTTTGAAGGCACCGTTATTGCCAAGAGAGGCGGAGGTATCTCCGAAACCTTTACTGTCAGACGCGTTGCTTACGGTGTGGGTGTTGAAAAGACATTCCCGCTCCACTCGCCTTTTGTTGAAAAGGTTGAAGTCACCAGAAAGGGTAAAGTTCGCCGTGCGAAGCTTTACTATCTCCGTGACAGAGTTGGTAAGTACGCTAAGGTCAAAGAGTCGATCTAACAATCAGGCAGCCTGAGGGGTTTCCCCTCGGGCACGCCCTGTTTGGATTTTCTTTTTCCACTTTCAGAAACAAAACCAAAGCCCTGTCAAAGAGCAGGGGAATCAATGACAGAATTCATCAAGATGCTTTTGGGAGTCTTACAAAAGCGAGATTGAGTTTTGTCGCATTCATTTTTTAAGAATTGAGGTGTCATAGAAATGAAAGAAGGACTCCATCCTAACTATAGCGAAGTCACGATCAAGTGCGCATGCGGCGAAGAAGTCAAGACCCGTTCGACCAAGGGCGGTATCATCCGCGTTGAAATTTGCTCGAAGTGCCATCCTTTCTTTACCGGCAAGCAGAAGTTTGTTGATGCCGGCGGACGCGTTGACAAGTTCAAGAAGCGTTTGCAGGGAACACAGAAGTAATTTCTCCTTATCGTTCCATATTGACAGAAAACGGCGAATGCAGTGATGCGTTCGCCTTTTTTGCTCTTTTTGCCAAAATTTGTGAAAGGCAGATCTTTTTATGGAAAAAATCATTTCCGACAATATTGAAAATAAAACAAAAGCCATCCTGTGCGTGGTTTTGACCCCCGACAAGGATGAAAGAGAAGTGGCGGTTTCTCTTGCCGAGCTGGAACGGCTCCTTGATACGGCGGGCGGTGAGCTGTTTGCGCAGGTGGTGCAGGCAAGACAGAATCCCGATAACGCCACCTATCTTGGAAAAGGCAAGATCGAAGAGATCGGAATGCTTTGCAAAAATAATGATGTGAATCTTGTGATCTGTGACGATGAACTGTCTCCCGCGCAGATCAAAAACATGGAAGATGCGCTTGAAGAAGCGGCAGGAGAGGATTTCGGCAGTATCCGCGTGATCGACCGCAGTATGCTGATTCTCGACATTTTCGCGCTTCACGCCATCAGCGGTGAGGGTAAATTACAAGTAGAACTGGCACAGCTGCGCTATTCAGTGCCGCGTCTTTACGGCAAGGGCACGGAGATGTCCCGTCTTGGCGGCGGTATTGGTACACGAGGACCGGGTGAGACGAAGCTGGAAAAGGATCGGCGTCATGTCAGACGCCGCATTCAGGCGCTTGAGGAACAGCTTGCTGAGCTTGTGAAAAGCCGTGAGGTTAGACGCGCAAGGCGCGACAACGCAGGTGTTTTCCGTGTTGCCATCGTGGGATATACCAACGCAGGCAAGTCCACCCTTCTTAATCGCTTGACCGATGCGGGAATCCTTGCCGAGGATAAATTGTTTGCGACTCTTGATACCACAACGCGCAAATTCGCGCTTCCGAGTGGCAGAGAGATCCTTTTGACCGATACGGTAGGTTTTATTCGCAATTTGCCTCACCATTTGATCGAGGCGTTTAAGTCCACACTTGAGGAGGCAAAATACAACGACGCGCTTTTGATCGTGATCGATGCTTCCGACCCCGAATGTGTGTCTCAGCTTGATGTGACCGAAAAGCTTTTGTGTGATCTCGGCGTGATCGACAAACCGATTGTGTATGTGCTGAACAAGTGCGACGCGGCGGCTGTTCTCCCCGAAGAGCTGACGGCACGTGCCAATCGCGACAAGGTGATTCCGATTTCTGCCCTCGACGGTCGCGGTGTTTCAACTCTTGTGGAAGAGCTTGAAGCGCTTGCCGCAAATGGCAGAAAGCTTTATTGCTTGAAAGTGCCCTCATACGAAATGGGTGTGATCAACAAGCTTTATAACGCATCTATGGTAGAAGATGTGGAGTATTTTGACGGCTATGCCCGTGTGATTGCCACTATGGATGACAAGATGGCGGGACAGTTAAGACGCTTTATTGTGCGACCCTCCGATTTTGACAAAGAGGAAGCGTAAAAAGCTATACTTTGCATAGCAAGATAGCTGAACGGAGAAGACGAAATGGATGTTTATGTAACACTCGGAAAAGACGGCAGTGCCACGTTTGAAATGAAGAAAAGTGAATTTATCGGCTACGCCTCCCATGTGACAACAGAGGAAGAAGCGCGTGCGTTTGTGGATAAGATTCGCAAGAAACACGCTGATGCCAGACATAATGTGTATGCCTATATGCTTGCCGAGAACAACATCATGCGCTATTCGGATGACGGCGAGCCGCAAGGGACGGCGGGGCTTCCCGTTTTGGACATTCTTCGCAAGGGTGGCATTACCGATGCGGTGATCGTGGTGACACGTTACTTTGGTGGTATTCTGCTCGGTACGGGCGGACTTGTGCGTGCCTATTCTGCGGCGGCAAAAGCGGCGGTGGAAGATGCGGGCAGAGCTTCCTTTGTGAACTACGAAGAATACGCTTTGACCATGAGCTATCCCTTGTATCAGAGAGTGCCGAATCTTTTTAAGAATTATCCCTTGCTTGTGGATGCCACCGATTTCGGCGGCGAGGTTACGATACACATTGCCATCAAAGAAGGGTATTTCGGTAAACTCGAAGAAGCTCTCAACGAAGTGGGGGCGGGCAAGATCCGCATTGTCAAAAAAGGCGTGCGCCTTGATGCCGAAGAACTTCCGTGACGACTGACCGAATCTTTCCTTTACGGGAAAGATTCGGTTTTTTGGTTTCTTTTGGGACCGGATTCTACCTTTTTTCATGTTTTCTGATTGAAAAAAAGGGTTTTTATAAATTTTTGCGTATATTATATATGTCTGCTGTATTTACGTTGTTTGCTTATGGCAGAAAAAGTCTTGAAAAAACAAGAAGGGAAGATGTGATCATGGATGTAAAGACCATTCTGCAAAACCGCGAAAAGCAAGAGCTTTCCCGCTTTGCCACGCTTTCCGAAAACACGCGCGGACGCGAACATTTCTTAAAGCCCGACGATATGCGTACCGAGTTTCAGCGCGACCGCGACCGCATCATTCACTGCAAATCGTTTCGCCGCCTGATGCACAAAACACAGGTGTTTCTCTCTCCCGAGCAGGATCACTACCGCACAAGACTGACGCACACGCTTGAGGTTTCGCAAATTGCAAGAACGATTGCTCGCTCACTACGTTTGAACGAAGACCTTTGTGAGGCGATCGCTCTTGGGCATGACTTGGGGCATACGCCGTTTGGTCATGCGGGCGAGAGACTTTTGCAACGCTGTTACGATGAGAATTTTACCCACTGCGCGCAGTCGCTTCGCGTGGTGGACAAGCTTGAAAAGCTGAATCTCACTTACGAAGTCAGAAACGGTATTTTGTGCCATGCGGGAGAGACACTCGCCGACACACCCGAAGGTGTGATCGTGAAGTTTGCCGACCGTATTGCGTATATCAATCATGACATTGACGATGCTTTGCGTGCGAAGATTTTAACGCAATCGGACCTGCCTTGGCAACTCATTGCGGTGCTTGGTGCAACCCAGAGCGAGCGCATCAACACCATGGTGCGCAGTGTGGTGATCGGTAGCGAGAACAGCGCGACGATTGCCATGGAACCTCATATTTATAAGGCAACCATGCGCCTTCGTGAATTTTTGTTTGCGAGTGTTTATACCAACCCCAAAGCCAAGGGGGAAGAGGTACGGGCGGAAAGTATGCTCGAATCGCTTTACCGTTATTTTTGCGAAAATCCCGCAGAGCTTCCCGAAGAATTTGCCGAAACGCGCGAAACCGAGGGTGTAGCCCGTGCGGTATGCGATTACATATCGGGCATGACTGACCGTTATGCCATCAATCTGTATAAAGACCTTTTTGTGCCTCGCGTATGGGGTCAGCGGTAAAAGGTTAGACACAACCCTTGAAAGGAGGCGGTTTTTGTGGCGTGGATCAGCGAAGATGTGATTCGCGAAATACGCTATCGCAACAGCATTGAAGATGTTGTGTCAAGCTATGTGACGCTCAAAAGGGCCGGCTCCAATCTTTTGGGTCTGTGTCCCTTTCACAGCGAGAAAACAGCATCCTTTACCGTGTTTCCGAATACCGAAAGCTTTCACTGCTTTGGTTGCGGTGCGGGGGGCGATGTGATCTCCTTTGTCCGACGAATTGAAAATCTCGATTATCCATCGGCTGTGGAGTTTCTTGCCAAACGCGCGGGCATCACGATCGTTCAAGATGACAGAGATAAAGAAAGAATGCAAAGGCGCAAGCGTGTGCTCGACATGAATGTGGAAGCAGCGCGCTTTTTCAGAAGTTGCTTATATGATCCGAAACTGGGTGCTGCGGGTATGCGCTATCTTTCGGAAAAGCGAAAGCTTGACCCGGCGCTCATCCGTCATTTCGGGCTTGGTTTTGCGCCGAACGATTTTGGGCTTCTGACCAGACATTTATCAAAGCTTGGCTACAAGGACTATGAGATGTCGGATGCATTTCTTGCCGGTATATCCAAGAAAAACGGAAAAAGCTACGATTATTTCCGCAACCGCGTGATCTTTCCGATTCTTGATATCAGCGGCGATGTGGTGGCATTCGGCGGACGTGTGATGGATGATTCGCTTCCGAAATATCTGAACACCTCCGACACACCTGCGTTTAAGAAAAGTCGCAACCTGTTTGCGATGAATTTTGCCAGAAAACACTGCGAAGAGCAGTTGATTTTGTGTGAAGGCTATATGGATGTCATCGCCCTGCACGGTGCGGGATTTCAGAATGCTGTGGCAACGCTCGGTACGGCGATCACGCCCGAGCATGCACGTCTCATGAAGCGCTATACCAAAAGCGTGATCATTTCGTATGACAGCGATGAAGCCGGTCAGCGAGCTGCCGACAAGGCATTCAAGCTGCTCAGTGAAGTGGGGCTTGAAACGAGAGTTTTGAAGCTTGACGGCGCCAAAGACCCGGATGAATACATCAAGTCATTCGGGAAAGACCGTTTTGCACTCCTTCTCAAAGACACCAAAAGCGAATTTGATTTCCGCTTTGACAATATTTTGAAAAAATACGATACCCGTCTTGTGGATGAAAAATTAAAAGCCATCGAAGAAATTGAAGGTGTGATTGCACAAGTGCCGTCGGCGGCTGGCAGAGAAGTGTATATCGGTGTGGTGGCAGAAAAGATGGGCATTTCTGCCGAGATGATACGGCGGGATGTGGATAAGCGCACAAGGCGCGCGCAAAAAGCAACCGAGCGGCGAGAGACCGAGCGTTTGATTGCCGCCTCTCAAGGGATCGGCGACCGCGTGAATACCGATTTTGTGAAAAATCCGCAGGCGGCGTCTTGTGAAGAAAAGATACTTGGGATTTTGCTTTTACACCCCGAATATCTTTACGAAATGAAAAAGAAGGATAAAGCGCCGAGCGCTGAGGATTTCTTTACCGAATTCGGCAAGAAAATATATACGTTAATGTTTGAAATCGATCGGGAATATTTTGACATTTCCGCGCTCGGTTCGGCACTTTCGGTAGAAGAGATCGACCGTTTGCAAAAGCTGCAGATGAGCCGGACAAAACTTGCCAACAATAAAATTGAATTGCTGTATGAGCTTTTGGAAACGCTGAAACACGCAAAGGAAAAAAGCGAGCTCTCTCTTGAAGAGATCATACGGCGAAAACGAGATCAAAAGAAAATGCCTTGACAGGCTTGAAAGTATTCTGTAAGAAACGACAGGATGTTTCAAAGATTGGGAACACAAAGAAAGGTTGGGTACAAAGGAATGAAAATTTCGGATTCCGATATCGGAGAAAAGAACATCAGCGTGGATGAGCTGATTGAAAAGGGAAAAAGCAAAGGCTCGCTTTCCAACAGCGAGATCATGGAGGTTCTTGAAGACGAGAACTGCGATCTTGAACAGGTAGAGAACCTTTATGAAGCGCTCGAAAATATGGATGTGGAGATCACAGGTTACGCCCATTCGAGCGAAAGCGAAGCGATTGAAAACGAGATCGAGCAGTTTGATTCGGCTGAAAAAATGGAGAAAATTCTGGCGCAGGAAGGTCTTGCGGTAGATGACCCGGTCCGTATGTATCTCAAAGAGATCGGTAAAGTTCCGCTTCTCAAGCATGAAGAAGAGACCGAATATGCGCGTCAGATGTTCGAAGGTATCAACGCGCCTCTTGTTTTGCTTGCCGCAGAACTGATCGAGCGCGTGAAGGAACTTTCTTCTGACAGTTATGATGTGCTTTACAATGTTGCCGGTGCATTGGTAGAAGACAAGACGGCACAGGATGACGGCAAAGATAAGAAGAGAAGGTTTTATTCGGAAGAGGGCACAAGTGCCATTAAGTTGAAAGGTTTGTTTGAACTTTTGTTCTCGACGGTTAGAGGTGCGAAAATGGTTTTTGAAGCCGATCGCGCGCTTTACCGCAACATTGGTGCTTGGATGAATGATGCTGTACCGAAGATGGTGGAGATCTTCTCCGAAGTGAAGAGCGATACGCAGGATGTTTCGGTCATGATTGCCGACATTGAAAGAATGTGTGTTATTTGGAACGATCCTTCCAAATTCAAGCACGCCGAAAAATATGAGGAAAAGGACAGAATGTTCCTTGATGAGGAAGAAATTGCAGCTGAATTCGGAAGTACCTATGATGATGACATGGGCGAGGATGAAGAAAGCGCCGATGCGTCTGTCTCGGAAACGCCGGATGCAATTGAACCCGAATCTGTTTTGGAAGAAGCCTTTGAGGAAAATGTTTTTGCTGACGATCCCGATTTTGTTCCCACGATCGCTTTTTCCGAATTTGACTGTGATGCCATTCGTGCTAACATGAAGAAGGTGTTTTTCCGCGGACACAGAGCAAAGCAGGCTTTGGTGGAAGCGAACCTCCGTCTTGTTGTCAGTATTGCCAAGAGACATTCGGGTAAGGGTCTTTCTTTCCTTGATCTGATTCAGGAAGGTAACCTCGGTCTTTTG
>JAFQNZ010000051.1 GCA_017395715.1 Clostridia bacterium
ACCCCTTTATAAGCAGAGAATGGATGAAGCTGGCATCACCCCCGACGATATCCAATCGATCGACGACTTAAAAAAGCTTCCCTTCACCTATAAAAACGACCTGCGCGACACCTACCCCTTCGGTATGTTCACCGTTCCCATGGAAGAGGTCGCCACTCTGCACGCATCGAGCGGCACCACAGGCAAGCAGATCGTTGTTGGCTACACTGAAAATGACTTAAAGATCTGGGGCGACATCTGCGCCCGTCAGCTAAAGGCTGTCGGTTGCGAAAAGACCGATATCGTGCACGTGGCTTACGGCTACGGTCTTTTCACGGGCGGTCTCGGTATGCACCGCGGTGCGCGCCGTATGGGCGCCATTGCCCTCCCCGTATCTTCGGGCAACACCCAAAGACAGATCACCATCTTCCAGGATTTCGGCTCGAATATCCTCTGCTGTACCCCCTCCTACGCCATGTATCTTGCCGAAACGATGGAAGCCGAAGGCGTAACCCTTGACAAGATCAAACTCAAAGCCGGTATCTTCGGCGCAGAGCCTTGGACCGAGGAAATGCGTCAGCAGATCGAACAAAAACTCGGTCTGAAAGCCTATGATATCTACGGTCTCACCGAGATCATGGGTCCCGGCGTGGCGTTTGAATGCTCCGAACAAAAGGGCATGCACGTCAACGAAGACCACTTCATCATCGAAATCATCGATCCCGAAACAGGTGAAGTCCTTCCCGACGGCGAACAGGGCGAGATCGTCTTCTCCGCCATCACAAAAGAAGCCTTCCCCATTCTCCGTTACCGCACCCGCGATATCGGCGTTGTGACCAATGAAAAATGCGCCTGCGGCAGAACCTTCCGCCGTATGTCAAAACCCCGCGGAAGATCAGACGACATGCTCATCATCCGCGGCGTCAACGTCTTCCCCTCGCAGATCGAGACAGTCCTCATCAAGGAAGGCTACTCGCCTAACTACCTCATCGTGGTTGACCGCGTGAACAATACCGACACGCTTGAAGTCAAGGTAGAAGTTACCGCCGAAGTCTTCTCCGACACGGTAACCAGCATCACCAAGCAGGAAAAGAAGCTTGCCGAAGCGGTCAAATCGCTCCTCGGTGTGGCACCCAAGATCACCTTTGTGGCACCCAACTCGATCGAGCGCTCCACAGGCAAAGCCAAACGCGTCATCGACAACAGAAAACTCCACTAATTTTACTCAAAGGAAAGGTTGGTATCGATTATGACCATCAGTCAGCTTTCGGTTTTTGTTGAAAATAAGCAAGGCAGTATGTCCGGCATCGCCGAAGTGCTTGCCGAAGCAGGCATTGATATCCGCGCTCTCACCATTGCAGACACCACCGACTTCGGAATCCTCCGTCTGATCGTGAGAAACCCCGAGGAAGCAAAAAAAGTGCTTCAGGAAAAGAATTTCGTGGTCACCATCAATCAAGTCGTCGGTGTGGAAGTGCCCGATCAGGTCGGCGGCCTTGCCCGCGTGCTTCGCATTCTTGACGATGCGCTGATCAACATTGAATATATGTACGACTTCCTCGCCATCAAAGAGGAAAAGGCATATATCATCATTCGCGTGGAGAACAACGCCAAAACAGTCGAACTTCTTGAAAAGAACGGCATCCGCTGCATCAAGGACAGCGATATTGTATTTTAATGAAGCAAAAAAGGAGTTTCGCAAAACGAAACTCCTTTTATTTTTGCGGGAGGATACTATCCTCCCCTACGGCACACGAATGCATATACCGTTGTAGGGGAGGATAATAACACCTTCCCGTTTTTCTCCTGTATTTCCGGCAAAACAAACCTTGTTTCACCACAAAAACAACACCACCCAAACAGGACAAAACCTGTCGGGGTGGTGTTTTATATTCCGTAATTATTCCGCCGCGTTGTCTTCGGTTTGTGCTTCTTCGGTGCTTTCTTCAGCCTGTTCAGGGGTAGGCT
>JAFQNZ010000052.1 GCA_017395715.1 Clostridia bacterium
ATAGGTGAGTACCTTGGAGATCACGCCCGATTCTTTGGTGGTCATTACCCCGCCCTTCACCAACAGATAGCCGGGCACGGCAAGCAAGACAAACACGATCACATTTTTCAGCATAATGAGAAATGCGTCCATAAATCAATCATCCATTTCATTAAAACTAAGAGATTTCGCCTTGATGTCTTCGGCAAACGAAAAAGGCACATACAAATTCCCCTTGCCTCTGCCAAGGAAAAGATCCGGCTTGTTTTCCCCATGGTAGTCACTGCCGCCACTCGGAAGGAGAGAATACGCCCGCGCCAAAGCCTCGGCAATACAGCTTTCCTCTTCGCTAAAAAGCGGATAAAGCGTTTCCATGCCCACAAGACCCGCATCTTTGGCTTTTGGGAGAAAGCCCGCTAGCTCGTTTTTGTCAAGATTCAAAAAGGGATGCGCCAAAACCGACACACCGCCAAACGAGTGAATCAAATCAAGCACAGAAAAAACGTCGGGACGCGGCGGCTCGGTGTAAAAGCCCGCGCCTTTGGCAAGAAGGGTGGCAAACGCTTCGCGCTCGGAGGTAACGTAGCCTTTCTCTTTCAAAATCTTCGCAATATGCGCGCGGTTGGGAATGCCGCGTGTCAAAACCGTCGCTTCTTCGTAGCTGACGGCATAGCCTGCCTTTTGCAGTCTTTCTGTCAATAACATATTGCTCTTGATCTTTTCTTCTTTCATCTCCTGTGAAAGAGCCGTAATATCGCCATAGGCAGACTGTGGCAGATACAGGCAGACAATGTGTAATTCATCCACTCTGCCCTCATGGGCATAGTCCACCGAAAGCTCCACCCCGGGAATCGCTTCCACGGCATACTTCGGCGCTTCTGACATAAATTCATCTAAGCCGTCCACGGTATTGTGGTCGGTCAGAGCAATGGCAGAAAGTCCGATGGCATCGGCTTTTATTAAGAGTTCTTTCGGCGTGTCCGCTCCATCGGAATAGAGAGAATGGGTGTGCAAGTCGCAAGTTTTCACTCGCTCACAACCAATCCGCGCAGAAGCTTGTCAAATTCGGGAAAGCTCTTTTTCAAAACAATCGGTCTGCCCGTGGGTGTCACAAAGCAATGCGTCGTTTTGCCCGAAAACACAAGCGCGCCGTTTAATACGTTGGTCGCCGTGTATCGCACGATTAGGCGCACGCCGCTGTATTCCGCCACTTCGGCGTGGATGCGCACGTGGTCGCCAAAGGTCGTGGGGGTCTTGTATCGGCATTCAATTGCCACCACAGGCGAAATAATGCCGTCTTTTTCAAGCTTCGCGTAGCTGTAACCGATGCCGTCAAGAAAATCGGTGCAAGCCTCCTCCATCCACTTCACGTAGTTCGAGTGGTGGGTGATGCCCATTCTGTCGGTCTCGTGATACTGCACGCGGCGTATGTAGTCGTTAATCATTGATTGTCTCCTCGCTTTTCTTCGCCAAAGCTCGGCGTGTTTTTCTTTTTCTTTCTTTATCGATGACCCGAACAATGATCGGGCGATGGAATCGTTGTACCAAAATGAACTGCATGTCAAACAGCATGCCCACAATGCCGGTTGAGATAAAGAGCCACGGCGCACCCCACATCAGGGAAAAAAGCATGGTGGACAGAGAGATCAGCTGGTTGATCCAGTGGTCTGTCTCGGCTTTCGCCATGGCGTTTGCCACCTCTTCGTAGCTGTGCTGTTTGAGTGAAAACGCACCGGGGTCATAGGTCAGAACCTTTCCCTTCCATTTGCGCACGCGCAACAGTTTGTATAATCGCCTTTCAAAACGCCGCTCCTTGAACCACCACGCCGTGTAGCGAATAGGAAATCGCCGCGTTACGCTTCCCATGATGATGCGCAGCCAAAAGTGATATAGAATCGTGAAAGAAGCAACACCCACCCAAAGCACAATACGGCTGTCGGTAAATGTGCCGTAATATAGCACAAAACACACGCCCGACACGGTCAGCATCAGCGCAATGACAATATACATAAATAACGCCGAATTGCTCTTCGGTTTGCTCATAGGTGGTCTCCTTTCGTGGGAATTAGCTGTGTGTTACTTTGTGCATTTGCAACGCGGAAAGAACTTCCGACTTGTTACTTGCAGCAGACACTTTTTTAATCAAAAGCATCGCTTGCCGTGAATCGTCTTCAATTGCTTGTATTTTGCTTTGTAGCGCATTAAACGAATCATCTGGGAGCAAATTAATGTTATATTTATTGTTAATAAATTCAAAAATATCTTTTTTATCTTTTTCGGAGTGATTCATTTGTTTCGCCGCTATCTCTTCTTTATCGTCTCGAGTGACAGGAGTTTTCCTTTTTTCATCTTGATGCTTTTTACTGTTATTGGCAATAACAGATACTTTTTCTTCGATCGATTCGAGCTTTTCACTCATGTGAGCCATGGCGTAGAGAGGATAGAGTGCGAACGTCAGAGAAATCGCCGAAACAAAACCGCCAACGATCAACGAAATCGGCACGATCAAACCAATACGGGCATCAATCAGATTTAATAGCAGAAACACAATGCCCAACACCATCGAACACACCGCTAAAATAAAGACAATCGTCGCAACCACTTTGCAAAACGTCTTAATTCCTTTGCTTGTAAACATAATCTTTCTCCTTGTACGGCTAAATTTTGCATTCGTAGAGACTTTCCGTCCCTTGTACCATGTTAACACTAAAACTTTACAAAACCTTCCGCGTGTCATCTTGAGCGGAGAAAATATCCCGGTGGGATGTTTTCGCAGTCGAACCCGACCTAAGGAGGGCGCGCGTAGCGCGGGATCTACGATATTGAGAGCAACCTATCGCCCGAGAGCCCGCTTCGTGGCGAGCACTCGCGCTTTTGCGGCAAGCCGCAAAAGTTCGATTCCGCTTCGCTTCACTCAGGATGACACGGGCGGGGCATGTTTTGCTCATATCTTTCTCGTCAGACAAACGACGGATTCGACATGGAGCAAAACGCAAAACCGCTGTTAGTGCCAAGGTAAATCAACACTATTTTATAATATGTTTCCAACCGCAATCACGCAAGAGAAACGCCTCTAACGACTCAATGTAATCAAGGTCGTTGTTATAAAAAGCGGTATATGCAATCGAATTGCTTTGGTCGTTTGTCGCTATGAAAACCATTCGTTGCGGATACTGTATTTCCGAGCCGTATTCATTAACATCCAAGGTACGGAACGAATAA
>JAFQNZ010000053.1 GCA_017395715.1 Clostridia bacterium
CTATCAAAGTATGGCAGGCTTTTTGGCATTCTTGTACCGCGGTGCCTGTATCGCGTTTTGCGATAACATCCGTCATTTACAGCAGGATATGGCACTGTTCAAACCCACGGTATTCATTGCCGTGCCGCTGATTCTCGAATCCTTCTTAAAAGTGCTTCACAAAAAGTACGAGCGAGTCTTTGCCGGTGAAAAAATCTACCGCACACAACAAACCCTTTCGAGTGTGCTGGGAAAAGCCTCTCCCAGACTGTCTAAATCCGTTTTCTTTTCTGTCACGAAAGCCTTTGGCGGCAGAATGCGAGCCATCCTCTGCGGTGCCGCTTCCCTTTCCCCAGAAATCTATCGTGAATACGAATCCTTTGGCTTTACGGTGTATGTCGGCTACGGTCTCACCGAAACTTCGCCTGTTGCCATCATGCATAACGATTCCTATACCTCCCCCTACGATGTCGGGTTCCCGATCGAAGGCGTTTATGCCAAGCTGATCAATGTCAACGAAGAAGGCGTAGGCGAGCTTCTTTTGCACGGACCGAATGTCATGCTCGGCTACTATAACAAGCCCAAGGAAACCGCAAGAGTTCTGAAAAACGGTTGGTTCCACACGGGTGACCTTGCCAGAAAGAACGCCAACGGAAGCTACACCATCGCCGGCAGAATCAAAACCATGATCGTGATCCAAAGCGGCAAAAAGATCTTCCCCGAAGAGCTTGAATTTTTGCTCGAACAATCCCCCTTTGTCAGAGAAGCTCTGGTATTCGGCAACAAATCAGTAGACGGCACGGTTCAGGTATCTGCTTCAATCTATCCCGATTACGAGACGATCCATGAAGAATTCGGCAAAGCCATGCCGAAACGAGGCAGTCAGGAATATAACGATAAGATCTCCGAGATCATCATGCAAGCTGTCAAAGAGGTCAACCATCAAGTTCCGCACTATAAGTGCATCCGCAAAATTGTCATCAAGAAAACCGAATTCGAAAAAACATCCACCCGTAAGATCAAACGCATTGAAACCAACTATCGGGAAGAATAAACGGCAATCAAACGAAAGGACTGTTCATTATGAATGGAAAAAATACATCACGGTTAAAAGACTATATCTTGATCATTATGGGTCTCGTCATTTCGATTGCAGGCATCATTTTCATTGTGGTTCAATACACGAAACTCCTTTCTGCCCCCACCGCAGAGGATGAAAGCGAACATGAAGACCGCTTCGCCACAAAACTCCGCAGTCATTTTAAGCAGATTCACAAAGATGAAGGAACAAGCCCCGAGCTTATTGACGAGGGTGATCTTGCAATCGAACTTGAATAAACTGAAATATCCCCCCGTAAATGGGGGGATATTTTTCATTACATTCCGCCAAGGAAATACAAAAGAAGATACAACAGCGCCACAAATGCCGCGCTTCCGATCACGGCAAGAAGCACTTGCCAGAAGGAGAGCGGTGCTTTTCCTCCCACCTTCCCCGTCTGTCCGTTCACCATAAAATGATAGGTCTTGTTCTTATATTGATAGTGAGACATCCACACGGGGAGCATCAGATACTTAAAAGTCACGTTATCGTGGTTGGTATTGATACGAAGATTCTCCACGCGATCAGCGTGGTAACGAAAGCGTATCTCCTGCGAAACGCAGTTGTAAAGCTCCCTTTCAATCTTGCCTTTGGCAGTGCTCCAAGCACTGTCAAGACCGATCGAATAACGCTCTGCAATAAACCCCGCAAGATATTCGGGCTTATAAGCAAGATTGTCCTCGGTATCAAAGGGCGCGATCTTACCGAGCAGCGTCAAATCGTGGCGCATACTTCCCTGCACCAGACAGTCGTTAAAAAACTTGTCGTATGTACCTCTCGTGTGATGCCATTCCACATAGGTTCTGGTTTTTCGGTTGTCGCCGTGTCCCACCACCACCGTGCGTACAATGCCGTAACGCGCGGTATAATGCGAAGTGGTTTGTGAATCAAAGGTCCAATACGGAAGATAAATGCCCGTAAAGGTCACTCTACCCGCATTTTTACGAAGATCGAAAGGACAGAACCAACGGCTCTTGATCCATTTGCGAAACCGCTTGTCGGCTTCTTCGGCATCAAAACGAAACGGACACACCCCACCGGGAGCAAGCGTGTTGGTATCCGAGGCTTCCATTACCTGATTCGAGCCGCAATAAGGGCAAACACCCGCGGTATCCAGCGCATCGTACAGCGTTTCCGCACCACAGTTTTTGCAAACCACAGTCTTTTTTTCACTGCCCCAGTCACAGTTACCGCGTTCCTCGGCATCGGCAAAGGAAAGTTCATCCGCACGTTTTGGCGTAAAACACTCCTCATCGATCACCACGCTGTTGCCGCAGTATGGACAAACAAGCATCCCCGACTTGGGATCAAAGTCCATCGTACCGCCGCAAGCGTCACATTTTCTATCGGCTTCATCCAAAGTATCGGCTTGATTGATTTCCTCAAAGCCTTCTTCACTTGGATGATTCTGTTTCGAATCCATCATCAGATCGCATCCTTTTCGTCAAAGGGGTCGCCGCATTCGGGGCAGAATCTCGGCGGCTTTGTGGGGTCGGCAGGTTCCCATCCGCATTTGTCGCACTTGTAATTCAAAGCGTCCTTAGGCTTCGGCGCACCGCATTCGGCACAGAATTTGCCGGTATTCACAGCACCGCAAGCGCAATTCCAACCGATCTTCGCGTCACTCGGTTTGGCTTTGCCGCACTCAAGACAGAATTTACCGTAGTTTTCCGCACCGCAGATGCAAGTCCACGAAGCCGCGGTAGCAGGCTTCGGCGAGCCGCATTCACGGCAGAATTTACCTGTATTTTCCACACCGCAGCGGCATTTCCAAGCATCAGCAGGAGCGGATGCTTGCTGTGCGGGCTGCTGTGCTGCCATGGTGTAAAAGTTCTGTGCATTCATACCGCCCATGCCCTGCGCCATGCCAACACCGGCAAATCCCATGAACGCGCCTGCATTTTGGTTTTTGGCTGCATCCTGCATCGCCTGCGCCTGTGCGCCCACAAGGGTCGCGCCTGCCATTGAGGGGTCACGGTAGACTGCATTTCTCTGCAGCTCCTTGATCATACGCTCGTCTTCCTCAGGCGCTGTGACAGAATTGACGCCAAAGGAATACACACGAATGCCGCGAAGCTCTCCCCACTTCTGCGAAAGCACTTCGTTTAAGGCATCAGCAAGCTCCATCGTGTGTCCGGGCAG
>JAFQNZ010000054.1 GCA_017395715.1 Clostridia bacterium
AACTCTCCTCGAGATTCGTATGCAAACACGTTAGACTCTTCGGTAATATGGAGAACCAGCTTCGAGGGGAACTCTTTTGTGATTGTAACAGACTTTATATACGAAAAAACAGCTTTCAGTTTTTCCTCCACATCGGATTGTGATATTGCGATTATATTGTCTCCATAGTCAAATCCGCAAGCCGAAAGTATTTCCTCATAAGAATACCTCATATCCCCTTCGATCTCGACTGTTTTTACAACGAATGCAAAGCGGATGATTGTAAACAAAAGAAGGAGAAGACATACGGAAGAAATAACAGGAAGGGTCAATCTTTTCAGAGTACGCCTTCTGCCCTGTTTTTTCTGGTACTCTCTCAGATAAGCATCATCACTCGTTTCAGTTCTTTTTTCCCAATCCACAGCACTTCTCCTTTCTTGACTCTCAAGTCATCTTTTCTTTTCTCACAAGCAACGAAATAGCTTCATATATTTTTTCATCGCAATCCAGGACCGCAAACGCCCCAACGCGTTCTTCCAGATCCACGATCCTTTTTTTGTCCCGAATCAAGTTTTCGACAACGTCAACAATCTCATCTTTTGCAGTAGCATCCTCGAGAACGATTGCTGCTTGCCGATCCGCCAGTTGCTTTGCGTTTTTTCTTTGTTGGTCTCCCGTAACGTTCGGCGAAGGGATTAGGATCGCGGCTTTTTGCGCAACAGCCACCTCCGCAAGCGTTGCCGCGCCGCTGCGGCAGATCACAACGTCTGCCTCAGCCATCTTTTTCGGCATATCGTAAATATAATCCCGCACGGCAACGTTTGGCAATTTATCATATCCGTTTTCATTCATGATCACCGAAAACTCTTCATACTGTCTTGTTCCACAAGAATGCTCAATATAAACCTTTGGATTCCTTGCCGCAATTTCTTTGATCAATTCCAGAACACACAAATTCAGTGTCTGAGCGCCAAGACTACCTCCAAAAGAAAGAATGCGAATCTTGTGGTTAACTCCCTCATACAGGCTTTTTAAGGCATCAGAGCAAACGCTTGTGGGGTTCTCCCACATTTCTTCTCTGTCACAATGCACAGAGGCAGAAATATGAGCCCGTGAGCCGTTTCTTTTTCTTGCATGAAACTCTCCCGCCACAGGCATTCCCACCCGTTCTACGGTCGATTTTCCGCCTCTCAGAAAGTTCTTTGTGCTTTCAAAGTTCACCAATATCAAGTCAGCCTGATTCTTCAGCATTTTCACCGCAAAGCCGGGCTCCGCGTTGGATTCATGAAGAACAGTTGGAATCCCCATTGACGCCGCCGCCGAGATCAATGGCCAACACACGTAACCGCCGGTACCGATAACAACATCCGGAGCAAAGTCGACAATAATCTTTTTGCACCTTTTACGAGAACGCAGAGCCATCGCAAGTGCGCGAAAATTTGCAAAGGAAAGCGAACGACGAAGACCCATTACCTCAATGGCATGAAGCTTCATGCCGCGTTTCGCCACAAGCCGTCCCTCTATTCCCTTTTCCGTTCCAACATATTCAACGACAGAGTCGGGCTCTTTTCTCATTATAATGTCAGCGATTGCCAATGCAGGATTCACGTGTCCCGCCGTCCCACCGCCCGTAACCAATACTCTCATACAGATTCTCCTTACACGGTATACCCTAAATATAAACTAAATGGGACCTGATGTCAAGTCCCATTAGCTTTTACATTCTATTTTTCAAGCTTTGCCGCACGGGAAATGGAAAGAAGGATTCCCATCTCCGCCATCAGCATAACAAGAGATGATCCTCCGTAACTGATACACGGAAGCGAGATGCCGGTATTGGGAAAGAGTCCTGTAACGACAAGCATATTAAAAAACGCTTGAATTCCAACGTGACCCACAATTCCAATTGCCACAACGGATGAATAGACATCCGGCGCGCGCTTCGCAATAACAAGTCCACGATGAATAAACACCAAGTACAGCGCGATCAGTCCCACAGCACCCACAAATCCCAATTCCTCGCATACGATTGCAAAAATAAAGTCATTTTGCGGTTGAGACACGAAAAGATGCTTTTGATAACTCTGACCGAAGCCTGTTCCGAAAAAGCCACCCGAACCGACGGCGTATTTGCCTTGTACAGTTTGCCAAATATCGTCAAGAAGCGTATAGTTTTCGGGTCGCAGCCACATATCGATACGTTTTACAACGTAGGCAGGCATGATATCGTCAAGCTTATTCCACGAAGCATCCTTAAACCACACGATCAAAAGCACGAGACCCACCAAGGCAAATCCTATACCGCCGATATACATAAACCAACGCTTGTCAACACCGATCACCCAAAGACACACAAGTCCGATCATACCAATGATCAGCGTACCGGAAACGTGATTATCAAGCATTACAAGGATCGCCGCCATCACCATAAAAGCGCCCGGTTTGATCAGCGTATTTACCGTTTTTTGCTTGAAATTCTGATCCGGCTCGTATATTTTTTTCTTGTATGTATCGCCGTACCACGCCATCGCCAGGATCAAAGCGAACTTCATGATCTCGGAAGGCTGCAAGCTGAAAGGTCCGATCTGCAGCCAACGCTGTGCCGCCTGTGCGGCAATTCCGATCAATAAAACCAAGACAAGCAGAATTGCAGCCGCTCCGTAAATCGGCAACGAAAAGACCTTTATGATCTTGTAATGAACGCAAGACACAAGGATCATCACAATCAAACCAACTGCAACCCACAGAAGTTGTTTTTTTATAAAATACGCACTGTCGTCATAGCGGGACAAAGCATACGCATAGCTGGCAGAGAAAACCATAACGGTACCAAAGCTCACCAAAGACAGAATAATCAGCAGCATAGGACGGTCCAGACTGCCTTCCGCCCAAAAACGAACCCGATTGTTAGAGTTCTCCGCTTTCATTTGATCAAAGTGCTGTTTGGACCCAATTCGCAAAACAGAATCGGAGGCGGTATCCCGCAAACCGACATTGTTTTCGTTTTCCAAGATATCGCCTCCTTTTAACGGTTATAAAGTATGTGTATTCAATCAAAGTCCAAAGTATGCAAGCACACAGAACGCAAGCGTAACGCAAGAAAATACGATCACGATCTTCATTTCGCTCCAACCGGTCTTTTCAAAGTGGTGATGAACCGGCGCCATCTTAAACACGCGCTTTTTAGTCAGCTTGTACACAGACACCTGAATGATCACGGATGCAGCTTCAAACACATAAATAACGCCCGAAATCAATGCGATTAAGGGGTTATCAATCAGATAAGCCAAAGAAATCACACCCGCACCCAAGAAGAGCGAACCTGTGTCACCCATAAATATCTTGGCAGGAT
>JAFQNZ010000055.1 GCA_017395715.1 Clostridia bacterium
ATACCGCCTATAATCTGAACGGGGAAGTGGCGCATACCGAGCACTCGGTCGCCCGCCTCACGGCAGACGGCAAAAGCCTCGGGCAGAATATCGTCAAGCGTTTCACCCGCAGCAAGACGGTCTTTGAGTTTCTGCGTCATACCGCGCAGTTCTTCGTCACTGTACTGTTTATACGTATCGGCAAGCGATTCGATCTCGTTCACGATCGGTATGATCTTTTTGATCTGCTTTTCGCTATATGTGCCGAAAATCTTAGTGATAAGTCCCATAGATGTTTCCTCTTTCAAGCTTTTATGTTTCTGCGGCATTCGCCGTCCTAAAAAACAATATTT
Organism: Clostridia bacterium; assembly: GCA_017395715.1. Taxonomy (GTDB): domain Bacteria; phylum Bacillota; class Clostridia; order Oscillospirales; family CAG-272; genus RGIG1993. The sequence continues at coordinate 333 of JAFQNZ010000055.1, forward strand.
CATTATATTATACACCAAATTAAAAACAATTGCAATGCCCAATTTTTAAAAATAAACCCTGATTCTTTCCCCTTTTTGCCAAAACTTCATCCGAAAGGCTCGCCCTTGGGGAGAGCTCCCGCGATAGCGGGTGAGAGGGTTGATTCCCGACAAAGCCCTCTCCGTCTGCCTGCGGCAGCCACCTCTCCCGAAAGGAGAGGCTTTTTATTCGCCTACCTTTCCCTTTCCCTATTTGACAAATTCGCATTTCTGTGCTACAATAGCACCATCAAACGAAAGAGAGACTCTATTTTGAAAGACGTTAACATTGTACTCGTTGAACCCGAGATTCCCCAAAACACAGGCAATATCGCGCGCACCTGCGCCGCCACAGGCGCGGCTTTGCACCTGGTCAAGCCGATGGGCTTCACTCCCACCGAATCCAAGCTCAAGCGCGCAGGGCTTGATTATTGGGATAAACTCGACATCACCTATTACGAAAATCTTGCCGATTTTATGGAGCAGCATAAAAACGATGCCCTTTACTTCTTTTCCTCCAAGGCGGCAAAAAACCACACCGAGGTCGAATATCCCAAGACCGTCTATCTCGTCTTCGGCAAAGAGACCGCAGGGCTTCCCGAAGAGCTTTTGAAAGACCATTACGACGATTCTGTCCGCATCCCCATGCTCCCCGGTCTTCGCTGTCTGAATCTTTCCAACGCCGCGGCAATCGCCGTGTATGAGGTCTTCCGTCAACGCGGCTTTGAGACCCTCACCGCCGAGGGACACTTAACGAAATTCTAACTCCCTTTCAATCCGTTCTGCGTATCAACAAAAAAAGAGCTGTTTCAATCTTGAAACAGCTCTTTTGCGTATTTAAATTATTTTGCAGCCTTGTAAGCTACGATAACGCCGCTGACATTGTCGCCCGAAACGGTGTAGGTAGCATTCTTGCCAACTTCGATTTCGAGGTCAGCAGTCACTTCCTTGTAGGTGAGAGTCCAAGCTTCGCCGCCAACGGTAACAGAAGTGAGGGTGCCGCCCTTGATGGCAGCTACATAGTTCTTAAGAGAACCTGCAGTCTTGATTCCTGCTGCGTGAACAGTACCAACATAACGGAACTGACCTGCGGCATTGGTTTCGGAACCGACAAGACCTTCATAAATGAAGCCGTAGGTTGCAGCATTGGCTGCGAACCACTGATCGTAGGTAACCATCATGCCGTCAGCAAGAGCAACCTTGTGTGCCGAATAGTTGAGACCGTAAGTGCTACCGCCCTTGAGGGTACGGAGCTTGAGAACGTTACCGGTCACATAGGCACTGCCGAGATCCTCTGCAGCAGCAGCGGTGTAGCCTTCTACACGGAAGGGGCTGTCGGTGCCGGCAGCAGCATCAAAGGATGCGATCATGGCAACAAGTGCATCGATCGCTTCGGTGCGAAGGAAGTGTGTGTTATCAATGGTGGAGAACTTGGAAGAAACGCGTGTAAAGCCTGCGTTAGCAGCGTCAAGTGCAGATGTGGTGTGATCGCCCTTGAAGAGATTGTTTACACTGGTATCGAACTTGTTAACGTTGCTGATGTCAAGAAGAACACCGGCCTTGATATCCGAGGTGGTTACCTTGAACTTGCCGCTTTCGGGGGCTGTCTGTGTGGTAGGGCCAACAGGCTTAGCTGCTGTACCGGGCACAAAAGGATCACCGGAAGAAGGTGTGTTTGTGCTGTCAGGTGTGCCTGTACCGGTGGAATCACCCGAGCCGATAGCGGGAGTCGAGGAAGATGCGGGGTCCTGGGTGGTGGTTTCGCTGCTGCCCGAGCTTGCAATGATCACGACGATAAGAATCACCGCAACAAGAACAAGCGCAAGGATCATAATCAGCATGCCGATTGACTTTTTGTTTTTGGAATCATCCATTGTTTGTATCCTGCCTTTCTTTCAACAAAGACCCCCGTCAAACACAGGCGGAGGGCATTTTTGCTTCAGCGGGAACTTAGGGAAAACAACACCGATGCTTCCAGCTGAAAAGTCTCTTTTTCCGCACTTCGCGGTCTACTTTATTATACATCAAACCCATATTCATTTGTGTTAATTTTTATTGAATAAAGTATTAATTTTTTGTGACCGACAAGCTTTTTTTCATGTACCAATCAAGCCCGAGTCCCATGAGTGCTGTGAGAAGCAAGCCCTTCATGGCACGCTCGGCAACAAGAGATGCCGCAGGGTAAGAATGCTCCCAGAAAACAGTCGCCTCCCGTGCCGACTCCACGGCAAGCGCAAGATAAAAAAGAATGAGCACAAGGGACAGAAACATCGCCCCAAACGAGAGTTTTTCCAGTTTTTGATGACGCATTATGTACCTCCTTTTTGTATATAACAGGCTATGATAAAGCCTCGCTCTGTGGGAGAGGTGTCGGCACTGCCGACGGAGAGGGATCATCCCAACAGCCCTCTCACCCGCTTTCGCGGGAGCTCTCCCAAAAGGAGAGCCGATGAAAAACTTCCCTTCCCCTCCATCATAACAGATTTTGCAGAAACTTTCCACACCATATTTCACCCAATCTTTCCAAAAAATTTCAAAAAACAGTTGATTTTTGGGAGAGCTTCTTGTATAATGGAAGCGTAAAATGTGAAGATATGGCTATTTTCACAGTAAAACAGTAAAAAAATTTGTAAGGAGATAAAGATTATGAGCAATGAATGCATCTGCGAATACGCAATGAGCCATGAAGTTCAGGCCATGTGCAAAGTCGCAAAGGGTCCCGACCACGGCCCCGCACCCATTCCCGAAGAGGGCAAATGGGTTCAGTCCAAGCAAATCACCGACATTTCCGGCTATACCCACGGTATCGGCTGGTGCGCACCCCAGCAGGGCGCTTGCAAGCTCTCCCTCAACGTCAAGAACGGCATCATTGAGGAAGCACTTGTTGAAACCATCGGCTGCTCGGGTATGACACACTCCGCCGCTATGGCAGCTGAGATCCTCCCCGGCAAAACCCTTCTCGAAGCGCTCAACACAGACCTTGTGTGCGACGCGATCAACACCGCTATGCGTGAGCTCTTCCTTCAGATCGTTTACGGACGCTCTCAGTCCGCATTCTCCGAGGGCGGTCTTGTTATCGGAGCAGGTATGGAGGACCTCGGCAAGGGCGAGCGTTCGATGGTAGGTACGATGTACGGCACGAAGGCAAAGGGCGTTCGTTACCTCGAAATGACCGAAGGCTACTGCACCAGAATGGCGCTCGATGCCGACGATCAGGTGATCGGTTACGAATTTGTTTCTCTCGGCAAGATGACTGACTTCATCAAGAAGGGCATGGAACCCGGCGAAGCATACGAAAAGTCCAAGGGTACTTACGGCAGATTCAACGACGCTGTGAAGTACATCGATCCTCGTAAAGAATAAGGAGGGATAGAGAATATGGCACATTTTGAAGGTTACGAAAGACGCGAGGCAAAGATCCTCGGCGTTCTGAAAGAATATGGCATTTCCTCGATCGACGAATGTAAGGAAATCTGCGACGCCAAGGGCATCGATCCCTACAAGATCGCAGAAGAAACACAGCCCATCTGCTTTGAAAACGCTAAGTGGGCATACACCGTAGGCGCTGCTATCGCTATCAAGAAGGGCTGCACCAAGGCTGCTGACGCCGCTGCCGCCATCGGTATCGGTCTGCAGGCATTCTGCATTCCCGGCTCTGTTGCCGAAAACCGCAAGGTTGGTCTTGGCCACGGTAATCTTGGCTCGATGCTTCTCTCCGAAGAGACCGACTGCTTCTGCTTCCTTGCAGGTCACGAGTCCTTCGCCGCTGCTGAAGG
>JAFQNZ010000056.1 GCA_017395715.1 Clostridia bacterium
GGGCGGTTCACCAGGCTTAATAGCCCGTTTGAGGGGAACTGCTGCAGCTGGCAGATCGCCTCGCCGGACGGAGGCGAGGTGCTGGTGTGGTTTTACAAGCCGTATGCGGCGGCGGAGGAGGCGTACATCCGCGTCTATCCCGTGGGGCTCGATCTGCATGCGGAATATGAGGATCTGGTCTCCGGCAGGCGCTATCACGGCTCGATGGCGATGCGCATGGGCATGACCATCGACTGGAGGAACGGCGATCATTTCAGCCAGATGTGGCATCTGGTGAAAAGATGAAAATATCCTCTGATAGAAACGAGCTATAAGCGCGAAGCGAAGAAGGGAGTCTGAGGGACTGTGTCCCTCAGGCAGGTTTGGGCGGCAGCCCAACGTATCCCCATATGGCGAAGCCATTCAGACAAAGCAGTCAGGGAGCGAAGCGTTACCTGACGTGCTTAGCACATGGCTGTTGCTTTTTGAAAACAGTATGAGACGGACAATTCAAGAAACATGACGAAAGGATGAGGTCGCATGGATATCTGCTTTGAACGAAACGGCATATTCGTGGACATTGAGGTCTGTGGGGACGGCTTCGTCGCGCTGCACAACTGCTCCGATGCGCCGCGTGCGCGGGGAAAAGAGGCCATGTGGTATCCGATGGTGGAGCTGTAGGGCGCGGGCTACAACCACAACAACCACCATGGCAGCAAGCACTCGAGAAATGAACCGATCACACAGGAACAGAGACAGGAGCTCTTCAGACAGGCGAAAGCCGTCTACGGTGCGGAAGCGAACGACAGAATCAAAGAGCTGATTGCGGCAGAGGGATATGATTCGACAGCAAAGGTTCTGACCTCTGCTTATAACAGGATCCTCGAGAAGATTCAGAGTGATGCTACAACCGAGGGAGACGCGCCCGAAGGAGATGCTTCTCCGGCAACCGAACCCGATAATACCCCCACGCAGGAGTGAGACAATAGCAGCGGGGCGTCGCAAGGCGCCCCATCAGATAGGCAGGTGAAACTATGGCATGGATAAGCGTCCACACAGGAGTCGATGGACCGAAACTGAGAGACCTCAGAAAGAAACTGAAATGCTCGAAGTTCGAGGCTACCGGCATCTTGGTGTATCTGTGGTTTTGGGGACTCGAGAACGCAGAAAAGGACGGACGGATCCTCTACGCTGATAAAGAGGACATAGAAGAATGCTTGCGTGGCGCGGGAGCCGGATGCAAGATCCCTGCATCGGTGATTGTCGAATCTCTTATCGAAACAGGGTGGATTGATGAAGTCGCAGACGGCGGTTATTACATCCACGATTGGGAGGAATGGCAGGAACAGTGGTATAAAGCCAAGGAACGCAGAGAGAATGATGCCTCTCGGAAGCGTGAGAAGCGCAGGGCGCAGGCGGCCACAAGTGCAGACCCTCAAGAGCAACGTCAAGAAGAAAAAACAGAACCCCCGGCTCGAAAGGTTGAGCCGCCTCAAGAGAAAGGTGGAGAGACACCAGCCGAAGAGGAGAAGCCGAAATACTCTACTGAGTTTGAAGCATTTTGGGAGGAATACCCGAGAAAAGCCGATAAGGGTATGGCGTACAAGAAATACTTGGCAAGGTTGAAAGACGGATACTCAGCAGAGGAGCTGCTGACAGCGGCGAAAGCCTACAAATCTCAGTGCGTCAGAGAGAAAACCGAGCAGAAGTACATCAAACACCCGAAGACATTCTTGGGAGACTCGACACCGTTTACCGATTTCTTGCCAAAGATGACGCAAGCCAACGAGGTGCAAGCTCCGCCGCCCGGAACCAACCCCTTTGAAAAGTGGGGAGGTGAACAGTAATGGACTTATTCCCGATTATTGAGGGTATCGCTAAGCGAGGGCTCGAAAACCAAGTCATCAAAGAGTGCGACTACTACGGTGAAGACGGCTTGCTTGTCTGCGGTGTATGTCATGAGCCGAGACAGGAAATTGCCCCGTGGAAGGTTGGGGACAAAACCGTAGATCTCAAGAGGGCTCGGAGCTGCAAGTGCGACCGTGACATCGCGGAGCAGAAAAAGCGCGAAGAGCAAATGAAAGAGGATATGGAGTACATCGCCCGGCTCAGAGAACTCAGCCTTATGGATACGAAGTTCAAGAATGCGGTGTTCGATAGCTTCAAGACCAACAAGGAGAACGAACGAAATCTGAAGCTGTGCAAGAGATATGCCACAGCATTTGACAAGATGATGGAGAAAGCGCAGGGCTTGCTTATGTGGGGCGACGTCGGAACTGGCAAGAGTTTCGCCGCAGCCTGCATTGCAAATTATCTGCTCGATCACAAGACATCGGTGATAATGACTTCGTTTGTGAAGATCCTCGAGATTATCGACAAGGACCGCGATGAGGAGTCCGCGATTATCGCAAGGCTCGGCAGAGCGAAGCTGGTTATCTTCGATGATCTCGGAGCGGAACGCAGTACCGATTATGCCATCGAGAAGGTGTACAACATCATCGACAGCAGGTACAGAAGTGGGCTCCCCATGATCTTGACGACGAACCTCACGCTCGACGCAATGCAGAACGAAACGGACATCAGATACAAGCGAATATTCGACAGAATATTTGAAACCTGCTACCCTATGCAGTTCACTGGTGTGAGTTGGCGCATGAGATCGGCATACCAGCGGTTCTCTGAGATGGAGTCGCTGCTCACGGACAACGAATAAGGAGGCAGGAATGAACGTCAAGTTTACGATACTCGGCGAGCCGCAGGGCAAGGGCCGCCCGAGATTCACGGCGGTTGGTGGTTATGTGAAGACATATACCCCCGATGCAACCGCGTCCTACGAGAATCTCGTAAAGCTCGAGTACAGGCGGCAGTGCAAAGACTTTCGGTTCGAGAAGGAGATACCGCTCGATGTCCGCATCACGGCATACTACCCGATACCGAAAAGCGCAAGCAAAAAGAAAAGGGCTGACATGGTGGCGTATAAATTGCGCCCCATGAAGAAACCCGACACAGACAATGTGGTTAAGGTGGTGCTCGACTCCCTCAATCAGATTGCCTACAATGACGACGTGCAGGTGGTTGACCTGCAAGTTCGGAAGTTTTACAGTGAGAATCCGAGAGTGGTTGTTTCGATCAGAGAGTCCGCTCCGGCAAACGAATAAAGCAAAGATATGGAGGTCTTGCTATGAAAAAGAGATTGGCATTTCTTGAACCCGGCAACGTGTTTACATACGCAAAGGAACGCTTTGTAGTTCTCGAGCAGACAGGCAATGGGGTGTTTGTTCTGCTTGAACAGAGCAAAGAATCCGTTCCGTTCCACGAAGGAAGCGATGAGCCGAGAAACGATTACAGAAAATCGACCCTGCACCAGTATATCACCGGCGAGTGGCTTCAGAACCTCATCGCAAACGGCGCTGACGAAGCGGATCTGATCGACTTCAGAGTTGATCTCCGCGAGACAGACGGCTCGAAGGGTTACGGAGACATCGAAGTGAAGGCCGCTCCGCTCACGCTCTTTCAGTACGGAAGATTCAAGGACATCATTCCTCTGAACGAAGACGATGGATGGTGGCTCGTAACTCCCCTGTGGACTCCGTGGCTCCGCTCCCCGAGCACCAGCAACACCAACTACGCTTGGTACGTCTACACCTCGGGTACAGCCTACGTCTTCAGCGTCGCCTTTTCGTACGGTGTCCGCCCCGCTTTGCTGCTTTCCTCTGACCTCTTGGTCTCTGTGGACGGAGAGGACGAAGACGAAGTCTGCGAAAAGACCATGAGCGATACAGAGCTTCTTGCGAGATTTGATACCCTCACACTCATCAGAGAGGTTGAAAGAAGAATGTCTCAGCAGGATACGGATTCTGATTGCGACAGCGAGGATAACGACGAATGAGCCGGGAGCTTGAGTTCACCGGCTGGTGGGAAGGCGATGCGGTTTATCGCTGCGATCACTGCGGCAACGAAGAAAGTTTTGAGTTCGACAGCGAGGACATTGACTCGAAGGAACACCGTGCAATCTTGAGGCGGGAGAAAGGCTGGATCACGACGAAGGTGAACGGTCAGTGGAAAGACTTCTGCTGTGAGAGATGCCGGAATCAGTACATCATAAATCATGCGTAATGAAAGGAACGAAAGCCATGTGTATTAAAAATGCGATACAGTTGAGTCTTGACGGCGACACCTTCTCTGCTCTGAAGAAGGATTTCGATGCGGTTCTCCTCCGCACCGTCGGCAATATGGAGAGCAAGAGCGCGGATGAAGCGACGATCACGCTGAAGCTCACGATCTCCCTTGAAAAGGAGCACACCAATTTCGGTGAGGAGCCGAAGCAGATCACTCGACCGACCTTCAAGCACGACATCAGCTCCGTGATGCAGGTCAAGGATAAGGTTTCGGGCACTCTCAAGGAAGACTACGAGCTGGTCTTCGATGATGACGAAGGCAAGTATGTGATGCGTCGTATCTCCAACGGTCAGATGACGATTTTCGAGACGGTTGAGGAGCAGGAAGAAGATGCAGTCGAGTATGTGAATGCCCCTGCGGTACTTCCGGCTCCGTCTGAACCTGCGGTGATTGAAGCTACAGCGGAAGAAGTCGTCGAGGATATTGACGAAGAGGATGAACCGAACGAGACAGCACCCGGTCCGTTTGAATGGCTCAAACAGTTCGTGGGCAGTCAGATGCACGTTACCGAGAACATGGGCAATTTCGCAGTCAGAACCGATGGAAACAAAATTGTGCTCAC
>JAFQNZ010000057.1 GCA_017395715.1 Clostridia bacterium
CAAGATCCGCATCCACCCCGGGCACCGCCCGGAACAGCTCGGTGAAATGCTGCATATTGCCCGCACCGCCCGAGGCGATGATCGGCACGGATACGGCATCTTCCACCGCTTTGAGCATTTCAATGTCAAAGCCGCCCTTGACGCCGTCGGTGTCGATCGAGTTCACAACCACTTCGCCTGCGCCCGAGTTGACGCCGTTTTTGATCCATTCAATGGCTTCCATGCCTGTGTTTTCTCTGCCGCCCTTGGCAAACACGCGGAACACGCCGTCCACGCGCTTGATATCGCAGGACAGCACCACGCATTGGTTGCCGTAGCGCTTGGCGGCTTCTTCGATCAGCTTGGGGTTTTTGATCGCACCTGAATTGACGCTGACCTTGTCAGCCCCGCATTTCAAGACGCGGTCAAAATCGGCAAGGGTGTTGATGCCGCCGCCCACGGTCAAGGGGATAAAAACTTTGCTTGCCACTTCGGTGAGAATGTCGGTAAAGAGGGCTCTTCCCTCGCTGGAAGCGGTAATATCGTAAAAAACAAGCTCGTCAGCACCGCATTCGCTGTAATATTCGGCAAGTGCCACGGGGCTTGATACGTCAGACAGACCTGCAAAGTTCACGCCCTTGACAACTCTGCCGTTTTTCACATCAAGACAGGGTATAATTCGTTTGGTAATCATTGTTTTGTCACCTCGATGGCTTCTCTGAGATCAATGGCACCTGTGTAGTAGGCTTTGCCGATGATGGCGCCGTAGAGATTCATGGCAGATAGGCGCTTGACATCGTCAAGAGAGGACACGCCGCCCGATGCCACAATTTGTAAAGAGAATTTTTCGGAAAGCATCTTGTAAAGCGCGTGATTTGCCCCCTGCATTGCGCCGTCTTTGGCAATGTCGGTGCAAATGACGGTGGTAAGACCCATATTCTGAAGCGAAAGAAGAAAATCTTCGGTATCGACTTCAGCCGTTTCGGTCCAGCCCTTGATGGCAATTTTGCCGTCGCGCAGGTCAATGCCCACGGCAACTTTTTCGCCGTATGTGGAAAGTGCTTCTTGCAAAAATGCGGGGTCCTTGACAGCCGCCGTGCCGAGGATCACGCGCCTCACCCCTGCGTCAAGATAGCGGCGCACAGTCTCCATATTGCGAATACCGCCCCCCACCTCGGTGAAAAGCGAGGTGTTTTTCACAATCGACGCAATCACGTCAAGATTGGGCGTTTCGCCGCTTTTCGCGCCCTCGAGGTCCACAAGGTGCAGACAAGTGGCGCCTTGCTTTTCAAAGTCCTTGGCAACGGCGAGCGGATCGTTGCTATACACAGTCATTTGGGCATAGTCGCCTTTGTACAGGCGGACTGCCTTTTTTTCGTAAAGGTCAATGGCGGGAAAGATCAGCATTCTGCCACCTCCTCACAAAAGGCTTTGAGGATCGAAAGACCCACCTTGCCGCTCTTTTCGGGGTGGAATTGGCAACCATAGATCTTGCCTTTTTGTACCGCCGCCGTCAAGGGCGCGCCGTATTCGGATGATGCAATGGTAAAGTCCTCACATCCCGTGGCATAAAAGGAATGCACGAAATACACATGGTCGCCGTCTTGGATATAGCGGAAAAGGCTTGATTTGTTTTCGGAAAAATCAAGCGCGTTCCAACCGATGTGCGGAATTTTATAGTCAGCGGGAATCACGTCGGCAATCGGGCGGATCTCGCCGGGGATCAGACCGAGTCCTTCGTGCTCGCCGTATTCATAGCTTTTTTCAAAGAGAAGCTGCATACCCAGGCAAATGCCAAGTAAGGGTTTGCCGTTGGTTGCTTCTTCGATCAGAGTCTCGTACAGACCCGAAGCGCGGAGCTTTTCTGCCGCATCGCCAAACGCGCCCACGCCGGGGAGAATGATGCGATCGGCATTTTGTAAGTCTTCTTTGCTGCTTGACACGGTGACGTCAACACCGAGCGACGCAAAAGACGATTTGAGCGAAAAGAGATTGCCCACGCC
>JAFQNZ010000058.1 GCA_017395715.1 Clostridia bacterium
AGGAAGCAACGAGCGAAAAGCCATTTTGTGAAAAGGCTTTTTCAATCACTTCGGGGGGAAAGTAGCGCTCACGCTGGCTTTCTTCCATGCGGCGGTAAGTTCCTTTTTTATCTTTGACAAAGAATGTAAGGTCAAAATCACAAGTGCTTTTTTCTTCATCAAAGAAGTTTTGCCACACACAGTACACATCGTCTTCGTCATACACATAGGTGTTGTTGCCGTACACGGTTGAAAAACGGTAGGCGGTGTTGACGTCAAAGATAAAAAGACCGCCCGGCACAATGAAGTGCTTGAGCCTTGCAAAGACTTTGGTGAGGTCATTTTCTTCAGGAAGATAGTTCAAGCTGTCAAGACAGCAGAAGGCGGCATCCACTGTGCCGTAAAGATCGAGCTCGCGCATATCCTGGCAGAGGTAGAGGGGGTGAAAGCCTGCTTCCATCGAAGCGTTTTGCGCTTCGGCAAGCATATCGGGGGAGATGTCTGCACCGATCATATCGTAGCCTTCGGCGGCGAATAGATTGGTGAGTTTTCCCGTGCCGCAGGCAAGGTCTAAAAGAGAAGCACTTTCGGGAATGTTGTGTTCTTTCAGAAGAGATTTGATAAAATGATGGATCGCGCCGTAATCGAGGTCGGCATTGAGCTTATCGTAAAAGGCGGCAAGAACGGTGTATGGATTCATACCGAAACCTCACGCATTATGCGTTTGCCGCTTTGTCTGCTTTTGCCAAAAAGGAGCGGACGGCGGTGATTCTGCCGTTTCTGTCTTCGGTGTGAAGAACGGCGGCAATGATGGCAAGGCTTTCTTCTTTCACGGCTGCTTCTTCTTCCGGTGTGGGCGGGTCGGAAAGTGCCATGCGGCGTCTGACCGAAACGGTAACGGCTTTGTAAAAATGCTTCACTTCTTCTTCTGTTAAATCGGCGATCTCTTCCGATTCTTCTTCCTCGGCAAATTCCTCTTCGCCCGATTCAGCGGTTTCTTCGGGTTCTTGTTCTTCATCGGCTGTGGAGATCAGAACAATTTCTTTGGCACGGGTTTCTTTGTTTTCGGGATCTTGGGTGAGTGCGATCAAGCGGACGGCGATGTAAGCGGCAAAGGCAAGCTCAAGCACGTAATAGGCGTTCTCAATGCCATCGGCAAAATGACCGCTGATGTTAAAAATGAGGTTGAAAACAGAGGATGCGGTAAGAACACAGAACGCGGGCAATGCAAAGAGATAGTGAAGCAGCGAGCGCTTTTTGTGAACCAGAAGATTGACCTCGGCAAGCATGAAGAGCATGGCAAAGACCAATGTGATGATGCGGAAGCCCCAACGGGGATCGGTGAGCAGGGTGTTCATGTCAAAATACACGCGAAGGGCGAGGAATATGAAATAAACGACCGGCAAAAGACCAAGGCCGACAGAGGGCTGTTTGCCGCGGGCGATCCAAACAAACCAAAGGCAGGCAAAGGGGACGAGGATCAGCGTGACACGGTGCAAAAAGGCGGCAATGGCAAGATGATCGGTCGAGCCCGAAACGAGGAGCAGATAGAGGTGGTCAAACGAGCCGATGGCGGCAATCTGCACCACGAGAGAGGCAAACAGGGCAATGGCACAGAAGAGGGAGGCACCGCGCAGGGCTAAAGACGGATTTTCAAACCCTTCTTCGCGGCGGGACGTGTTTCGCAGGGAGTAAAGATACGCGCCAGCAAACAAAAGGATCAATGCGAGGGTTATGTAGAGAAGCCCTCTGACAAT
>JAFQNZ010000001.1 GCA_017395715.1 Clostridia bacterium
GTGGGGCGTACCTCCACCAAGGGGTCAACAAGCCCTGTGGGGCGGATAAGCTGTTCCACCACCTGCGAAGCGTGTTCTTTTTCATACTCGGCAGGGGTTGCCGAAACGTAGATGATTTGATTGAGTTTTTCTTCGAATTCATCAAAGAAAAGCGGGCGATTATCGTATGCCGAGGGCAGACGGAAGCCGTAATCCACAAGGTTTTTCTTGCGCGCGCGATCTCCGCCGCTCATGCCGCGCACCTGCGGCAGGGTGACGTGTGATTCATCAACGAACAGAACAAAATCTTTGGGGAAATAGTCAAGCAGGGTATAGGGCGTAGATCCCGGCTCTCTGCCCGACATGACGCGCGAATAGTTTTCAACGCCCGAACAGAATCCAATCTCGCGAAGCATTTCAAGGTCGTAGCGGGTGCGCTCTTCGATTCTCTGCGCTTCGATATACTGATTGTTTGCCTTGAATTCGGCAACTCTTTCTTCCATTTCGCGCTCGATTTCAAGGAGCGCCGCTTCACGCCGCTCCTCGGTGGTGGCGTAGTGGGAAGCGGGGAAGACTGAAATATAGTTTAAGGTGCGGATGAGTTCGCCCGTGACGATATTGATTTCCGATATGCGGTCGATCTCGTCGCCGAAAAATTCCACGCGGATGGCTTTTTGCGCCGAGGAGGCGGGCAGAATCTCCACCACGTCACCTCTGACGCGGAATTTATCACGCTTGAAGTCGATGTCGTTGCGGCTGAAGTTCATGGCAATGAGGCGCGAGATCAGCGTACCTCTCTCCATTTCCATGCCAACGCGCAAGGGAAGCACCATGCTTAAATATTCGCTCGGGTCACCCAGCGAATAAATACAGGAAACTGAGGAGACGATGATAACGTCCCTGCGTTCAAAGAGTGACGAGGTGGCGCTGTGGCGCAGACGGTCGATCTCATCGTTGACGGCAGAGTCCTTCTCAATATAAATATCCTTGCCCGGAATATAGGCTTCGGGCTGATAATAGTCGTAATAGGAAACAAAGTATTCCACCGCATTGTCGGGGAAAAACTCGCGGAATTCCGAGCAAAGCTGAGCGGCGAGGGTTTTGTTGTGTGCAAGCACCAACGTGGGGCGGTTGAGTTTGGCAATGACATTTGCCATGGTGAAGGTCTTACCCGAGCCTGTCACGCCGAGAAGCACCTGTTCACGAAGCCCTGCTTCAACACCTGCCACCAGCTTGTCGATCGCTTGCGGCTGATCTCCCGTGGGCTTGTATTCGCTTTTGAGTTTGAAGCCTTCCATCTTGCCAAACCTCCTTTTACGTCCTATTCTATTATTTTATCATATCTCGTTATAAATGTAAAGAGAAATGAAAATCTTTGTTGACATTTGTGCAGTCTGTGCTATAATAGAACCAAAGAAAATATGTGTTGCAGTGGGTTTTGCATTGTCAAATCAGAGGGAAGTTCGGTGAAATTCCGTCGCAACCGCCATTACCGTGATTGAAGCTATGCTTCATAAGTCGGAATACTCACTTACTGCAAGGAGAAGGCATCTTTCATTTTTGGGCAAGAAAAGTGCAACGCCAACTTTGTTCACAAAGGGGTTTTTGCGCTTTTTTCCATTCGGGAGAAAAGCGTTTTTCTTTTGCCGAGAGGAGACCGGTATGGAAAAGTACACAAAGGAGAAGGCGATTTTGCTTTTACAGGAAAAAGCGCATGCGCTTGGTGAAACAGGGGAGCAGCGTTTTCCGAAGCGGTCGGATTTTTCGGACGAAGAGGTGAATGCCATCAAGGCGTTTTTAGGTCCGTGGCCGCGTGCGCTTGAGACGGCGGGTCTCAAAGAAAAGCGCGGAACAGATAGGCTTGATAGGAACCGCGAAAAGCGCATTTTAGCCAAAAGACGGCGCAGGGAAGCGGAAAAAGCGCGAAAAAAAGAAACAAGCAACGAAAAGGAGAAGGAAGAAGTATGAAAAAAATCATTGCGATCTTGATGATTCTGGTGATGGTATCAAGTGTATTGATGATACCCGCTTTTGCAAAGACACAATACGAGGAATCAAGCGTGTATGTTTCGATTACCGATCATGAAAACAAGCTTGCTTATGCCAAAGTGAAAGTGTTTGATTACGGCGAAGACGGCGAGTTTTCGGTCAATGAAGCGCTCTACTACGCACACGTCTGGTATTACGAAGGCGGTGCTTCGGCAGGCTACAAGACCAAACGGACTGAGTACGGACGGACTCTCACAAAGCTGTGGGGCAATGAAAACGGAACAGGCTTTGGTTACTATGTTAACGATGAGCCGGCAACGAGTATGGAGATGTCTCTCAAAGAAGGCGACCACGTGCACGCCTTTGTTTATACAGACACAGAGAATTTTTCGGACACCTATTCCTATTTTGACAAGACATATTTTCAGGTGAAAAAAGATGAAAGCGTGACGCTGACTCTGAAAGCGGTGACCTATGATGAAAATTGGAATCCGATTTCGGTTCCCGTTCGTGATGCCTATGTGACTCTGAACGGCGAAAAGACAGACTTTAGAACCGACGAGGAAGGAAAAGTGACCGTGACCTTTGAAAAAGGCGGAAAAACACTTGTGGGCGCGGTTTCGGATTCGATGACACTGGTGCAGCCTTCCTGTCTTGTGCGTGTGGAGGGCGGCTTTACACTGTTTGGCTTATTGATTCTTTTGCTTGCTCTTTTGGTGGCATTTGCCTGCTTTGGCGCTTGGTTTATCATTGCGGGTAAAAAGAAAAAGCTGAAAAAGTAAATCGAAATTTTGATCTCTGCTATGCTTGGTTGGGGTATTCAAAATAGGAATTCGGTATGTTGCCAAAGGCAATTGATTCGGCAAGCAGAATGCTGTATTCGTGGGAAATTTCGCTTTTTTCATTGCTGCAATAGAGTTTGGTATCGGTGACGATCCGTGCAGACAGGCGGTGTCTTGTCTGATTGATGCCAACAGAAGAAACCTCAGAAACGATGCTGACGCTGACGGCGGTATATGCCATGGTGTTGACACTCACAGAAAATCCCACCCCTTGCAAATAACGCGGGGAGATCACCGATCCGATCGGGACGGGAATTTTCAGTTTGGTGGTCGCGGCAAATCGCTGCGTTAGGCGTTTGGTGATGGCGGCGGATATTTGCGTGACAAGACGGCTGTTGACCGAAAGGGACGTGATCTTGCCGCTTTCGTCCTGTGTCCCTGTGGCAAAACTGTGGTAGCCGTAGCCGCCTTGTTTCAAAATCTCTTCCACCTCTTCGGTGACGATCGATTCCCACTTGGTGCGTGTGATGGCAGAGGCGTTTTCGATGGCGATCGGTGCGGCTTTGTTGTAAATCGTGACAGTGGTTAAGGTGACGAGCGACAGAAGCAGGACAAGCACCGTGGCACGCCGAGCCAAAAGCTTTTCCTGCTTGCGCGAAAGACGGATTTTTCTTCCCCTAAGATATAAACGCATTGTGATCCCCCCAGTCTTTTCATGTGTATGAAAGGGTCGGGGGGATTTTGCTTGTCCGGCCTGATGCAATATTTCTTTTGATCGGCTCTTGATTCTTTTGAAAAAATATGCTAAAATAAACAAAGATACCATGTAAAGAAAAGGAATCAACAATGAAACTCTCTGTGATTATCCCGATGTACAACGAAGAAAAGATTGTGGAAGAAGCAGTTGCCGCGCTTGATGCACAGCTTCTCAACGATTTCGGCGAAGGCGAATATGAAATGATATTTGTCAGCGACGGAAGCCGTGATGCCTGCAAGGAAAAGGCAGAGGCAATGATCGCCGATCATCCCGCGCTTCGTGTGATCGGGTATCAGCCCAACCACGGCAAGGGCTATGCTGTCCGCACGGGTATGCTTGCCGCCCAAGGCGACTTTGTGCTTTTCACCGATTGCGACCTTGCTTACGGCACCGAAGTGATCGCCAAATTCGAAAAAGCCTTCCGAGAAGAAAACAAGGATATTTATATCGGCTCGCGAACCCTTGACAAATCGGGCTATGAAGGCTATACCTTCAAGCGCAAGCTCATGTCGAAGATCTACATAAAATATCTCAATATCGTAGCAGGCTTTGACCACAGCGATTCGCAATGCGGCATCAAGGGCTTTTCGCAAAAGGCGGCACAGCAGGTGTTTAGCGAATGCGAATGCGACCGTTGGGCGTTTGATTTGGAAGCGCTTTTGATTGCCAAAGACAAAGGCTTTTCGGTGGGCGAGATTGCGGTGAAGATCATCAATCACCGTGAATCAAACATCCGTCCCATCCACGACGCCATTGAAATGACCAAAGAGGTCAGACGCATCAAAAAACGCCGCAAAGCCAAGAGAAAGGCGGCTGCCAAGGCGGTATAAACCGAGCAAGGAAGGAAAACGATATGCAAGCCTATTTCGAGTCATACCGTGAATACGACAAGAAAATACAATATCATGTTAAGAACAACGAAGATTGTGAGGCGCATTTTCACGAAAATGTGGAGATCGTGCATCTCGTTTCGGGGTGTCTTGATGTAACAGTCCGCGGTATGAAACGGCGTCTTTTTCCGGGAGATATACTGCTTGTTTCCTGCTATGAGCCGCACAGCTATGTGACGGTGGGGTCTTCGGAATGGGAAAGCTATCTCCTTCCGGCCAAAATGATCCCGCAGTTTACCGAGCTGATGAAAGACAGTATGTTTGCCGAGCCGATGGTGGAGTATTCCTCCCGCACCGATGAGATGCTGAAATATCTCGAGATCTTAAAACCGTACGCCGAGCGCGACCTTTCGCTTGTGCCGATCGGCTATATGTACACGGTTCTTGGTATTTTTGTGGAAGAGGTCGGGCTTTGCAAAAAGACAAACAACAAAGAATCCGAGCTGCTGCTCCAAAAGATTCTTGTGTATATCGAAGATCATTACCGCGAGCCGCTCGCGCTGTCCGATCTTTCGGAGGCGTTTGGCTACCACAAGGACTATCTTTCCAAGATGTTTAACGCCTGTGTGGGGTGCGGCTTCAATCACTATGTGAATGTCTTGCGCGCAAGATACGCGCACAAATTGTTGAAAGAGACGGGCAAGAGCCTTGAGGAAATTTTAGTAGCATCCGGCTTTCAGTCGATGAAGACCTTCCGCCGCGCCTTTTCAGAGCATTACGGTATCACGCCGTATGAATACCGCCGCTCGCTTGGCAAGGAAAGTGAATCACAATAAAAAAAGCCACCAAAGGGGGCTTCCATAAAGAATGTTTGGACAGAGAATTTTTACGTTCTCTGTCCTTTTCTACGCGTCTTGCAAACCAAGTTAAAGCGTGTTAGGTGTACTGTTAGGGGAATTGCCTCGCCCTATGGGTAGCGAAGCGGCGCGA
>JAFQNZ010000059.1 GCA_017395715.1 Clostridia bacterium
CCAGGGAAAGACGGGGGATCTTGTCCTTTTCTTTTGACAGCATTTTGTCCCGAAAGAGAGGGCTGTCGGTGGGGATTCTTTCTTCGAGCAGTTCTTTTGCCGATGCCATGCGGGGGTCACGCATAAAACGCTTGACAAAGCGGTTGCCGAAACAGGCGTTGGCGGCGGCAATGATGCTCATGCCGACATGGTGTGACATATAGCTTTTGATGATAGCGGATTCTTTTTGCGCGTCGGATGGGTCAAAATCCACTGCTTCGTAAAAGCCGTGCTCACCGTACACGCCGAAGGCTTTGAGTTTTTCAAGATTTGACAGCGAGGCGCGAGGCGCCACTCTCAGCATCAGAAACGAAGAATAGGGAGAAAGAATGCGGCTTTTGCCCGCGCGGGCATCAAGGGCAAGTGTTCGGTTGCCGTTGGCGCGGTATTGGTAATTCATATCGGCATCAAAGGCATAGTATGCCGATTCGGAAATGCCGAACATTCCTTTTTCACGTTCGTTTTTCTGACAGCTGACACAAAAGGCAAGCGCTTCTTCCGAAAGACTGCCTGAAACAATCGGCAAAAACAGGTGCGGCATGAAATATTCAAAGGCAGTACCCGACCAGGAGGCAAGTCCCGTGTAGCGTCCTTTGCCGACGAGGATTCTTGATAGCTTTTCCCAATGCTTTTTGTCAACGATGCCGCAGGCAACGGCATAGTAGCTTGTGCTGCGCGCTTCACTCATATAGAGATCGTAGCAGGCAAAGGCGGAGGGCTCGTCTTGACCGCGGGCGATATAAAAGAGTTGCCGTTTTTCGCAGTAAAGCGATCGAAAATCGGCTTCTTCGATCAGCGCCCGATAACGGAAGATCACACGGCGGAGGGCAGGCTCTTCTTCGGCGTATTCGCCAAGTCCCATCACGAGCGTGAGAAGCGATACGGTGAGATTGCCGCTGTCCACCGTGGAAACAAACGGTTCGCCGAGCAGGGCAAGATTTTTGGTATCATACCAATTGTAAAGATGTCCGTTTTTTTTCGGCAGTTTTTCCAGTGTTTCGAGTGTTTTCAGCGTGCGGTGGAACAGTTCTTTGGTATCAATAAAGCCAAAGTCTCTTGCGGCAAGGCAGGAGAGAAGATACATTCCGATATTGGTGGGCGAGGTGCGGTGCGCCACGGCACGCACGGGTGTTTCCTGTAGGTTATCGGGCGGCAGATGGTTGTCTTCGGCGGTGACGTATTTGGAAAAATAGCTCCAATGATCGAAAGCGTAGCGGGTGATGAGCGCTTTTTCCTGAAGGGAAAGAGGACGTGGCTTTGGTGGGATCGGTTTTGCCAAAACCGCCAAAAAGAGAGGAAAAAGAAGAAAAGAGAGTGCAAACAGACGAAGAAGCGCACTTTCGGCAAAGGTCAGAAGTAAAATACCGGCGAGCATCCCCGGCAGAGTGCTTTTGACATAAGCAAGCCCCGAGCGCTTTTTGGCATCAGCCGCGGCGGCTGTTGTCCAAAGCAACAGGTGCTTACGGCTGATACTCATGCGAAAGAGCGAGCGGACAAGTGCATCGGCGGCGAGAATGCCGTGATGTGCAAGTGAAGAGAATGAAAAAAGTGTGTTCGAAAGGCGTAAGGCAAGACCTGCCAGAATGCTTGAACGGAAACGGCGAAAGAAACCGCGGTTTTTCTTAAAAAGCGAGAAAAGCGTTGGCAGAATCAAGCAGAGCGCAACGGTAAGCGCCACCGCTCGCTCGGCACTTTGGTCTGTCAAAAGAGAAAGAAGGAGCGCTGTGAGCGAAAGAAACGGTGTGAGAAGTCTGCGAAGATTGTCAAGAACCTTGTAGCGACTGAGCGCGTTTGCGGGATTTTTGTGGCGTTTGCCGCGTGCGTTATACGGCGAAGAAAAGGCATAAGGAAGTGCTTGCACATCGCCGCGGTACCATCTGTGCGCGCGGCTGTAGAAGGCAAGTGGGTCTTTGGGAAAGGAATCGGTGAGTACCACATCCGAAAGGTAGCCTGCGCGTAACAGATTTCCTTCGAGAAGATCGTGAGACAGGATGCTTTCTTTGGCAAAAGCCTCCGGAATGAGGGTGTGAAAAGCGGCGATGTCGATGATGCCTTTGCCGCAGAAGATGCCTTCGCCAAAGAGATTTTGATAGGTATCAAAGGTGGCAAAGGTATAAGGATCAATGCCGCCGCTTCCGCAGAGAAGTCGCGCAAAACGCGAAGCGCAAGCCGATTCCGCCGTGAGCGCGATGCGGGGCTGTAAAACGCCGTAGCCGCCTCGGACGGCACCTTTTTCGATGACGGGGCGGTTGGCGGGATGGAGCATGGCACCCACCATATCTTTGATGGCACCGATATACAGATTGGTGTCGGCATCAAGGGTAACAAGATAGGATGCACTTTTGATAAAGTCGGTGTTGCCCGCAACCAGAGAAAAGCCGTTATCCTCCCCGTATATAAATCTGACAAGATCGATGAGAGCTCCTCTTTTGCGCTCGCTTCCGATATATTTTGTCTCCGAATCGGAAAAGCTTCTTTTGCGAATTGCCAAAAAGAATTGCCCCCGATATTGTTCGTTAAGGGTTGCGATCTTCTCTTCGGCATAGGAGAGAAGAAACCTGTCCTGATCGGTCGTTTCGGTTTTGGCATCTGCAAGGTCATAGAGGAGCCCGAACAGGATGTTTTTGTCTTTGTTGGAAAGATAAAAACGTTCGAGCTTATCAAAGGACGCGGGGTCTTCTTTGGTAAGAAGTGTGGGAATCACCACAAGGGTTTTGGCGCTTTCGGGAATTTCGTCAAGCTTTAACTTTGGAATCGGGTGAGAGGGAAGAAAACGGCGGAGCAGGGCTTCGCCGAGTGATTTGACCACTTCAAAGATGCCGAACCAAAGAAGCGGCAGAAAGAGAAGCGGAACACCGAAAAAGAGAAGAGACAGCGTGATGATGAAAGAGACGGCGTAGAGAGATATAAAAAACCATTTGCCCGCTTGGGCATGGGTTTTGGTTTTGGCGGCTTTTTGAGAAAAGAGCAGGGCGGCATCCCGCTCTGTGAGGCGATGTTTTTTGGCGAGTTTTAAGATCTCTCCCTTGATGTCGTTTTGCGTTTCTTTGTCGCAAAGCGGGTAAAGGGGATCTTCTTTTTGCAGTGTTTTTTCAAGCTCGGAAAGGGTCTTATAGCGCTCTTCCCAATCGGCGGCTTCGAGTGAACGCAGGGTGTAGGCGGCATTGTCGCAAAGGGTGAGGGATTCCTCTTTCGGCATTTCTTTTTCTCGCGTCAGAAGCTTTAAGAGCGCAAGGCAAACGGCGGTATCAACAGAGAGGATCTCCTCTTCGGTAAAAGGGGATTGTCTCGATTCATATAAAATGCAGTTGGTCAGTTCTTCTTCGGATAAGCGAAGGGCGTGGGAAACAAGGGCGTTTTCTACAGTTTTTTCAAGCCGTTCGCTCACGCTTTTTTTGTTTTTCACCGCCCGTGACAGCATGAGTTGCAAAATGTAATCGTTCTCGCTTTCGCCATAACGGGCGTGAAGCTTTTTCAAGAGTCTTCTGTCGTTCATAACGGGGTTCTCCGTGTGTTATTTTTTTATGGTGAGAGTATTATTTTCACAATAGCGTGAAATTATAACAGAAAAGAGTGTCTATAGATGAAACGCCAAAAGGCAAAAAGTGGACAAAATCACAAAAAGGCATCCTTTTTGAATGGCTTTGATATGGGTAAAGCGTAAAAATTGCAAAAAATGGAAAAAATTTGTTTGTAAACACTTGTAAATCGAAAACAAATATGCTAATATATTACTCG
>JAFQNZ010000060.1 GCA_017395715.1 Clostridia bacterium
CGGTCATGCGCTTGCCGATATCTTGTTTGGCAAGGTATCACCGAGCGGTCGCTTGCCTGTGACCTTTTATCGCTCCACCGAGGATCTGCCGCCGTTTGAAGATTACAGCATGGCAAACAGAACCTATAAGTTTTTTGAAGGTGAGCCTTGTTTTGCTTTTGGTCACGGTCTTGGTTATTCGCAAATTGAAGAGAAATGGCTGGATGAATATACGGTTGAAGTTTGCAACAAGGGTAAGTATGATACCGACTATTCGGTGCTTCGCTTTGAATCTATTCCGCACAAAAATTTGTGTGGCTTCAAATGTGTTCATCTGCAAGCGGGCGAGAAAAAGACGGTTAGATTTAAGTGATGAAAGGCGGTACGAAGTCACTGAGGAGAACAATATGTACGATTACAAAGAAGTATATACACTTGATTTTAGAAATGTAAAGTATTACCGAGAAGTGCATGATATCATTAAAAATGAACTTGATTTTCCGGACTATTACGGATGTAATTGGGATGCTTTTTGGGATTGTATGAAAGATATGATCGTTAGCGATCCTGTTCATATTCAAATTGTCGGTCTTGAGGTGCTGCAAAAAAAAGACTATGACGATGAGATTGGGATTTTTTTGGATACACTGAAAGACTGTAAGCATTATAGAAATGACAAATATGCTGACTCAATTCTGATCGAAGTGATCGATGAAAACGGGAATGTAACAGTGGTAGAGTGATAAGATAACCGACACTTGCGAGTGTCGGTTTCTTTTTTCTTGACATTGCATACTCGCGGTGATATAATGAAAAAAATAAGGTTTTACGGGGGAATGGATATGCCTCGCTTTTTTTTGAACAAAGAGAATCTGACAGGGAATACGGTAACGATCGTGGGGGAGGATGCTTCTCACATTGCGCTCTCGCTTCGCATGGCGGTGGGCGACGCCTTGGTGCTTTGCGACAATGAGGGTTTTGACTATCATGCCGAGATCGCATCGATCAGCCGTGAAGCTGTGACGCTTACGGTGAAAGAAAAAGTGCCGTCCGAATCCGAGCCGCCCTACCGTGTGCGCCTTTATCAATGCCTGCCCAAAGGGGAAAAATTCGAAACGGTGATTCAAAAGGCGGTGGAGTGCGGGGTACACGAGATCATCCCCGTGCAGTCTTCGCGCTGTATTGCGGTTTTGAAGGATGCGGCTGCTGAGAAGAAATTGATAAGATTTAACCGCATTGCCGAGGAGGCCTGCAAGCAGTCGGGCAGGGGACGCCTTGTGAAGGTTTTGCCGCCCGTTTCCTACCGCGAGGCGATGCGTCAGATGGCATCCTGTGATACGGCATTTCTTTGCTACGAAAACGAAGACGGCTTGACGCTGCCCGGGTATCTTCCGAGTGATACGCCGCGCGAGATTGCCTTTTTGGTGGGACCCGAGGGTGGGCTTTCGCCTGATGAAGTGGCTCTTGCCAAAGAAATGGGTGTTATTTCGGTTTCGCTGGGCAAGCGGATTTTAAGAACCGAGACAGCAGCGCCCTTTGTGCTTGCCATTCTTGCGGGGAAATACGAGCTCTGATTTGTCAATATGACGAGTGTTTTGTGTAATATCGAAAATCTGACCGAAAACTAAACAAAAAAATTGAAAAAAATTATAAATATTTATCAAAACACTATTGAAATTGCCTAAAAAAAGTTGTATAATACTGTTACAAAAGCCTAAAAGAAAAAGATTGTCAACAGCAATGGTACACACAAAGGAAAGGATTGGACAGTAACATGTCAAACAGATTGTTTCAGGGAATCATCTATCAGATGAAGGATGCGGTTGACCGCGTGATCGGCGTGATCGACGACAGCGGCATTGTCATTTCGTGCAGTGAGCTCGGCCGTATCGGAGAGGCTCGCCAGGGCGTTCGCGAGGAGCTGAATTATACATCGGATGTGGTGATTATCGGGGGTTATACCTACCGTGCCTTGAATACCGCAACCAAGAGTGAATATATTGTATTTGTAGAGGGTGAGGATAAACAGGCGGAAAAGATGTCGTTGATCCTTTCCATCGCGCTTATGAACATCAAGAACTTGTACGATGACAAGCACGACAAGAGCTCGTTTATCAAGAACATCATTCTCGATAACATTCTTCCCGGTGATATTTATGCCAAGTCGAAGGAACTTCACCTTGCGGGCGATGTTTCGCGCATTGTCTTCCTCATCAAGTTCAACGGCAAGAACGATATCATTCCTTACGATGTGATGCAGAATATGTTCCCCGGCAAAAACAAGGATTATGTGATCACCGTGGGCGAGCATGACTCGGTTCTTGTGAAAGAAGTGCGTCCCAACTATGACATTCGTGAAATTGAAGAGATTGCTAAGGGCATTTCGGATACCATTTCGGCAGAATTCTATACCAAGGTCTCGATCGGTATCGGTTCTGTGGTGAACAACATCAAAGATCTTGCCCGTTCCTACAAGGAAGCACAGGTTGCTCTTGAAGTGGGTAAGGTATTTGATACCGAAAAGGATATCATCAGCTATGACAATCTCGGTATCGGTCGTTTGATCTATCAGTTGCCGTCTACCCTTTGCGAAATGTTCTTACAGGAAGTGTTCAAAAAAGGCCCGCTTGAGTCGCTTGACAAAGAAACCCTCATGACCATTCAGGCATTCTTTGAAAACAATCTGAACGTGTCCGAAACTTCGAGAAAGCTGTTTGTTCACAGAAACACGCTGGTTTACCGTTTGGAAAAGATCCGCAAGCTGACAGGTCTTGACCTGCGTGAATTTGAACACGCCATCACCTTTAAGGTGGCTTTGATGGTTAAGAAGTATCTTTCCTCGAAGTCGATGAAGTAAAAAAACTTTCAACAGCCTGCAAGATTTTGCCGGCTGTTGAAGTGTGTTTATGCGCGTTCTTTTTTGAGAACGAATTTCACTTTTGAAAGGCAGTTTTGCTTTTATGAAACGCAAAATATCCTTTGATCTTTGGTTGATCTCGCTGATTTCGGCAATTCTCATTACCTTTTCGGTGACGGTTTTCGTTGCTTGCTCACCGACCGAGAACGGCAATGCAGCCGATACCCAAACGCCGTCCTCTTCCGAAAAAGGCGATTCACCGTATTATTTCGATCCCGATAAGATTCAAGAGGTGCTTGAAAAGTTTGAAAAAGAATCGGTGCTCGGTCTTGACAAAGAAACGATTACCGAAGAGCTTCTCAAAGGCTTTTTGGAGCGCTGTGGAGACGATTATGCCGAGTATATGACATCGGACGAATATGAGGATTTCAATTCCTCCTATCAGGGCGATGTTGTGGGAATCGGTGTGACGGTGCAGTATGACGAGGATGTAAACGGTGTGCGTGTGGTGGAGGTGACTCCGTCATCGCCTGCCGAAGAAGCGGGCTTTCAGCCCTATGACGTGATCATCGCGGTGAACGGCGTAAAACCGAATGCCTCCTTTACGGGCGGGGCGTTGGTGGATGCATTTGCCAACATGATTCGCGGGGAAGAGGGAACTTCTGTTTTGATCACGGTTCTGCGTGGAAACAGAGAAGTGACGCTGACAGCGACCCGACGTCGCATGGAAGTGCAGTCGGTGAAATATCAGCTTTGCGAATACCTTGGCAAAAAGGTAGCCTACATTCAGATTCGCTCCTTTGATTTTCCCACTGTGACCCAATTCAAGGATGCGATTGATTCTGCCGAACAGGACGGCGCCGATTTTATCATTTACGATCTTCGCAACAACGGCGGCGGGCTGTTATCGTCTGTGACAACAATGCTGACCTATATTGTGGAAAACAAAACACTTCTGACCGAGATTGTGTATCCCTCAAGGCGGCAATCGGTCACGGCAGGGCAGTATATATCAAAGCATCTCTCTGAACTCGACCCGACGAAGCCTTACCTCAAAGTGGGCAGAAGCAACATCGGTTACAACGAGGCGTATGCCGATCACAAGGTTACGATTCCGTCTGCGGTGCTTGTGAATCGATATACGGCAAGCGCTGCCGAGCTTTTCACCTCGGTACTGCGTGACTACAAGCTTGCCACGATTGTGGGAGAAACCACTTACGGCAAGGGCTGTATGCAGGTGACCTACGATTTTGATGATAATACCGCACTCAAGGTGACGGTGGCACTTTACAACCCACCTTGCGGCATTAACTACGATGTGACCACTGATGGGCCTGTTGGTATTGCACCTGATCACGAAGTGATCTTTACCGAAGAAGAAAACAAAGCTAATCTGTATCTTTTGCCGCATGAAAATGACCGCCAGTTTGTCACGGCGTTCAATGCGCTGACAGACGGCGAAAAACTGCCGATTCCGACAACCGAAGGCAAATAAAAAGTTTATTAAGAAATCACATACATTTATTTTTAAGGAGTATAACCGAAATGTCCAACGAATTAAGAGTTACAAATGAAGGTCTTCAAAAACTGCAAGACGAACTGAAATACCTCAAAGAAGTCAAAAGACAGGAAGTGGTTGCTGCCATTGCGCTGGCGCTTTCTTACGGTGACCTTTCCGAAAACAGCGAATATGACGAAGCCAAAGCCGAACAGGGTAAGGTAGAATCGAGAATTCACGAACACGAAGAGATCCTCAAAACCGTTATCGATATTGATGATAGCGAAATTCAAACTGACGTGGTTAACATCGGTGCTATCGTGACTGTTTTCAACAAGACCGCAGGCAGAGAGATCGAATACACCATCGTGGGTGCAACCGAGGCGAACCCCTTGAAGGGCAAAATCTCCGACCGCTCCCCCATCGGTAAAGCCATTATGGGCAAAAAGACCGGCGACACCGTAGAAGTGGAAACCCCTGCCGGTGTGATCACGGTTGACATTCTCAACATCAGAAAATAAAGGATGCAAAAAAGATGGATAACAACGTAAACAACAATCAGCCTATGAATCAAGAGGAGCTTTCGGATATTCTCCGTATCCGCCGAGAAAAGCTCACTGCATTGCGCGAGGCAGGGAATGACCCTTTTGTCATCACCAAGTATGACGTGACCGACAACAGCCTTGCCATCAAGAATGATTTTGAAGGCTTTGAAAACAAAGAGGTTTCGCTTGCCGGACGTATCATGAGCCGCCGTATTATGGGTAAGGCTTCCTTTGCGGGTATTTCGGATTCCACCGGTACCATGCAGATCTATATCAAGCGTGACGATGTGGGCGAAGAAGACTATGCCGCATTCAAGAAATGGGATATTGGCGATATCATCGGCGTGAAGGGTATTGTGTTCCGCACCAAGACGGGTGAGATTTCGGTTCATGCTTCGAAGATCATTCTGCTTTCGAAGAACCTGATTCCGCTTCCCGAAAAGTATCATGGACTTACCAACACCGATCTGCGCTACCGCCAGAGATACGTTGACCTGATCGTGAATCCCGAGGTGAAGGATACCTTTGTGAAGCGTTCGAAGATCATTTCCGAGATTCGTAACTTCCTTGAAAGCCGCGGCTTTCTTGAAGTGGAAACGCCTTACTTGCACAACCAGGCAGGCGGTGCTGCGGCAAGACCCTTTATTACCCACCACAACACGCTTGACATCGATCTTTATCTGCGTATTGCGCTTGAGCTTCACTTGAAGCGCTTGATCGTGGGCGGCTTTGACCGCGTGTACGAGATCGGACGCGTATTCCGTAACGAGGGTATGGACCCGAGACACAACCCTGAGTTCACACTGCTTGAACTCTATCAGGCATATACCGACTATGAGGGCATGATGAATCTGACCGAAGACCTCTTCCGCTACCTTGCGAAGAAGGTACTTGGTACTGCCATGATCCCTTACGGCGACTATACCATCGACCTTGAATCTCCTTTTGCCAGAATGACCATGGCTGAGGCGGTTGAAAAGTACGCAGGCGTTGACTTCACCAAGATCTATGATCTGGAAGAAGCAAGACGCATTGCGAAAGAGCATCATGTGGATTATGAAGAACGCCACGGCATCGGCGATATTCTCAACCTCTTCTTTGAAGAGTTCTGCGAAGACAAGCTGATCCAGCCGACCTTCATTACCCACCATCCCGTGGAGATCTCGCCTCTTGCCAAAAAGAGCCCTGCCGATAACCGCTACACCGAGCGTTTTGAGATCTTCGTGCTCGGCAGAGAACACGGTAACGCCTTCTCTGAGTTGAACGACCCGATCGACCAGAGAGAACGCTTTGAGCATCAGGCTGCTATGAAGGCGCAGGGTGACGACGAGGCGTGCGGCGTGGACGAAGATTACCTCAACGCAATGGAATACGGTATGCCCCCCACAGGCGGTCTTGGTATCGGCATCGACAGACTTGTGATGCTTCTCACCAACAACGCTTCGATCCGCGACGTGCTCTTGTTCCCCACAATGAAGCCGACTGATATCGAAAAGAAGCCTGAAGTCAAGGCTGAAGAAGTTATTGCTCCTGCCGTAGAAGAAAAGCCCGAAGTGATCGATTTCTCTAAGGTTGAGATCGAGCCTTTGTTCGCTGACTGCGTTGATTTCGAGACATTCTCCAAGTCTGACTTCCGCGCTGTGAAGGTCAAGGACTGCGTTGCTGTTAAAAAGAGTAAGAAGCTCCTCCAGTTCACACTGGATGATGGCA
>JAFQNZ010000061.1 GCA_017395715.1 Clostridia bacterium
GCCGGATATGTTCAAGGGTCTTGTTGCCATTCGTGAGCTGCACATGAGAGCGCTGCGCGAAACAGGCTTCTCTTGTGCCGATGAAATGCTCTACCCCGAAAACACCAAATACCTCGACGATATTCTCGCCTATGTTGCCATCGGCGCAAGATCGGTGGAAAATCAACAGCACCGACTCACCTCGTCGGGTCTTGACATTCCGGTTGGCATGAAAAATCCCACAGGCGGCGATATTTCGGTAATGATGAACGCCATCACCGCCGCCCAGCATAAACACACCTTCATTTACAGAGGATGGGAAGTTCATTCCGAGGGCAACCCTTACGCCCACGCGATCCTTCGCGGCTATGTCAACAAGCACGGTCAGTCGATGCCCAACTATCACTACGAAGACCTCATTCATCTTGCCGAGACCTACGCCGAAAAACCGCTTTCCAATCCCGCCGTTATCATCGACACCAACCACGCCAATTCGGGCAAAAAGTATCTTCAACAGGTACGCATTGCCAAGGAAGTCATGCTCAACTGCAAGTATAATGCCGATATCAACAAGCTTGTCAAAGGCTTCATGATCGAAAGCTATATCGAAGACGGCGCGCAAAAGATCGGCGAAGGCATCTGGGGTAAATCGATCACCGACCCCTGCCTCGGTTGGGAGAAGACCGAGCGCCTGATCCTCGACCTTGCGGAGATGATGTAATTTTAATAAATTAAAATTCGTTTCACCTTCACTTCTTCCACAGCCAAACAAAATCACACTTTTTTGTTTATTTTACACAAAACAGCTCTTGAAATTTTGGGGATTTACCCTCTTTCCAAATCGCAGATTTTCTGCTACAATAATGTCGTAATCAATATACACCAAGGAGGATGTTACCCATGGCAAGTATTTCTTTCAGACATCTCTATAAAAAGTATCCCGGTGGCGTTACCGCCGTTTCCGACTTCTGCCTTGAAGTTAAGGACAAGGAATTCATCATTTTCGTAGGTCCTTCCGGTTGCGGTAAGACCACAACACTCCGTATGATCGCAGGTCTTGAAGAGATCACCGAAGGCGAACTCTTCATCGGCGACAGACTCGTTAACGATATCGCTCCTAAAGACAGAGATATCGCAATGGTGTTCCAGAACTACGCTCTGTATCCTCACATGACTGTGTTCGATAACATGGCATTCGGTCTGAAGCTCCGCAAAGTTCCCAAGGAAGAGATCAAGCGTAAGGTTGAAGAAGCCGCTAAGATCCTCGACATT
The DNA here is from genome assembly GCA_017395715.1 of Clostridia bacterium. Lineage (GTDB taxonomy): Bacteria > Bacillota > Clostridia > Oscillospirales > CAG-272 > RGIG1993. The sequence continues at coordinate 1,252 of JAFQNZ010000061.1, forward strand.
GCTCACCTTCTCGAAAGACGTCCGAAGCAGCTCTCCGGTGGTCAGAAGCAGCGTGTTGCGCTCGGTCGTGCAATCGTTCGTAATCCTAAGGTATTCCTTCTCGACGAACCGCTTTCCAACCTCGACGCTAAGCTCCGTGCAGCGATGAGAACCGAGCTTACCAAGCTCCACAAGAGACTCGGTACCACATTCGTATACGTAACCCATGACCAGACCGAAGCTATGACCATGGCTACCCGTATCGTTGTTATGAAAGACGGTATCATCCAGCAGGTTGATACTCCTCAGAACCTTTACGATTATCCTTGCAACCAGTTCGTTGCAGGCTTTATCGGTACTCCTCAGATGAACTTCATCAACTGCTCTCTCGTTGATAAGGGCGGCGATGTTTACATCAACTGGGGCGATAACTTCGTTAAACTCCCTGCTGAAAAGGCTAACGATCCTGCTCTTAAGGATTACATCGGCAAGGAAGTTACCGCAGGTCTGCGTTCCGAATGTATCCACGACGATCCTGCATACGTAGAAGCTAATCCCGACACCACCATCACCACAACCGTTGACGTTACCGAGCTTATGGGTGCTGAAATCTTCCTGTACCTGAACTCCACCGAAGAATGCAACCTCACCGCTCGCGTATCGCCCAGATCCACCGCTCGTAGCGGCGACGTGATCAAGGTTGCTTTTGATGCTTCCCGTATCCACATCTTCGATAAGGATACTGAAAAGTGCATCATTCACTAATCCTTTAACAACAAAAAGACAGAGAATTTCGTGTTCTCTGTCTTTTTTCTTGCTCTGAAAAATAATTGAAAATTTTGAAAAAATCTTTCATTTTGCTATTGACAAATCATTTCTTTTTTGCTAAAATAGATTTCGCGATTGTGAGAAACGAGTCGCAAAAAGAATATGGAGAAGTCGCCTAGTTGGTCGAGGGCGCACGACTGGAAATCGTGTAACCGGTAAAACGGTTCGAGA
>JAFQNZ010000062.1 GCA_017395715.1 Clostridia bacterium
AGAGAAAAATAGGCGGAAAGGAGTAAAAAGTGAAGCAGTCAATCTATAAAAACCGCGAGGATATGCCGATGTTTCTGTCGGTAATCGACGTGGCGAATCTGCTGGGTATCTCCCGCGCGAGTGCCTATGAGTTGGTACATGAAGAAAAATTCCCAAAGCTGAAAATTGTGCAAGGTAGGATTATCGTTCCGCGGGATCTGCTTTTAGCGTGGCTTGATGAACAGGTCAAGTACGATAAAATCAAGTAAAACAGCGGTTTTTTAGGCAAAAATCGAGCTTCGATTTTCAAGCAGGAGAAAGGGGTGGCGCCTATGCCGCCAACCCAAGCTACATCGGACGGCAGAGCCGACCGAAAGAGTGCGCTATTGTAAGGCTTTTTGGTTTTTTCAAAAATCGAATGAAATTGGCACCTTTTTTGAAGGGGTGGAGCCGATACAGACACCAATCCTATCAAACGGCGCAAAAAGTCAAAGAACACAAGGTTTTTTATGGCGCCTACGTTGGCGCAAAAACCAAACGAAAAAGGGAGAATCAATATGAAGGACAACAATCAAATTACAAACAAAGACAATGGCAAAAAGAGATTTAACTTTCGGATTAGTGATGAGGTCATGGATTTAGTCTGCAAATGGTACGAGTCAGACAACTGTGCTACACGAAACGAGTTCATGGAAAAGGCGATCCGTTTCTACGTTGGTTACATCGCGTCAAATTACAATCAGGATTATCTTCCAAAAATCGTAATTTCCACGATGAAAAGTATTATGCGCGATAGTGAAAACCGGCACAATCGGAATCTGTTTCGCATCGCCGTGGAGCTGAGTATGCTCATGAATGTCATGGCAGCAACGCATGACATTCCAAAGGAAGCTTTGACAAAGTTGCGTTGGGATTGCGTTGAGGAAATCAAACGCATTAACGGTACATTAAGTCTTGACACCGCTGTAGATTGGCAGAGTTGAGAGATGTGTCTGAACCGATAACTTTTCCGAAAAGGGCTGGATATATCACGAGAGTTGTGGTATTGTTGGTAGTAAAAAAGAAAGGAGATTTTTATGGCAAAATTAGTAAGTAAGCATTTCGGAATGTTGCTATCGGTAGAACCAACCGAAAAGACCAAAGACGACAAAACATGGAGTTGGAGAAAGAAGTATGAGGGCTTTCTCGGTATTATCCATGTTTATCAAAGTCAACACAGATCTCTTAACAAACACTTTATAGCGATATGCGATATTGATCTCAATTGTCTGGAAACAAGTATTGGAGAACTGACACATAGGAGCAATATACTGACTCTCACAACACGGAACAGTATCTACATCTTTAAACTAATTGATATAGAAGAAAGGGACAGTGAATAAATGGCAACAAGAAAATTACTAACCAACGGAAATGCCTTCAAGCGAACCGACGGACGGTGGGGCGGAACTGTATGGTATATGGACGAGAGCGGTGAGAGACAACGAAAGAGCTTTTCGGGAACCACCAAGCAAGAAGTTAACAAGAAAATGACGGCGTATATTGAGAATTTCAATAATGAAATTGAGACCTCAATAGAAGCCAACAAAACACTCAAAGAGAGTATGACGAATTGGCTTCAAGTATTTAAATTCCCGTCGGTAGAGCGGACGACCTATGACCGATATGAATGCACGATCATCAATCAAATATACCCTTTGATCGGAGATAAGATCGTCGGAAATATTACTGCAGCAGACATCAAAAAAGTCCTCAATCATTGGATGACCGAGGGGTATGCCTATACGACGGTAAAGAAAGTACACGTGATCCTCGGCGATTACTTCAAGTATCTCACACAACAGGAACTTATACCAAGAAATCCGATGAATGCCGCACCGATGATCAAGAAAAGCAATTTCTACGCCATTCAGGAAAAGGAAAATCTTCCGACAAATGAAACGGTTACAATTTTCACCACTGAAGAAATAGAAAAACTCAAAGCCGAAGCAAGCAAAGCCTACGCCACGGGCAAGAAGTCATACCGCCAAGCTGGGGCATATATCCTTATGTTGAACACGGGACTACGAGCAGGCGAAATGCTGGGCGTTTTGAACAGCGATGTAGACCTTGAGAGACGCGTTTTACACCTGCAAAGGGGAGTGAAGGTTATCAACAAAAGAGACGGTGTGGAGCTTCTTGGCGGCTCTACGGAGGTCAGGGTTGGTAAGCTGAAAAGTGCGACAAGCAAGAGGAATATACCGCTAAACGATACGGCAGTTAAAATGATAGAGGAACTGCGAAAAGAATTCTACTTCGGAGAAGATAGTCCACTCGTCTGCGACGAACACGGAAACTTTACCAACCCCGAACGCTTCCGTAGACGATACCACCGACTATTGGAAGGTGCGGGCATAGAAAGCAAAGGACTACACTCTCTTAGACATACATTCGCTACCAATTTGGTCAACGGAGTAAAACAACCCGACGGAACAGTAAAAACACTGACACTCAAACAAGTGGCAGACTTGCTCGGACATTCCACGACGCAGGTCACGGAGATGTACTATGTAAAAAAGGATACGAGTATGCTGAACGGCATTACCAATGACTTCTGTCTATAACGATTCAAAAATTGCATCGGAGAAAACAAAGAAAAGGGCGACCGCAGAAACAAAATCTGCGGTCGCCAACTGTGTATTCGCGAAATCAAATCATATCCAATCAATTTGAAAATCAAAGAACAAGTCCCATGGAATTATTTTCATCATCCGAAAATCCATCATCCATATGAATTATTTTTTGAATAACATCTTGACCATTCAAAACAAATGAATGTATAAAATCACGATCTATTTCTATTGGAATCTCATCTAAACATTCTTTGATAACTTCTTCTGTAATTTTCGGCAACTCAAGCTGTTGATACATCTCATGGGCTTCTTCACAATTGTGAACCAGCTCTCTAAAAAAGCGTATCAATCCATCACTTGTTCTACTTACATCATTGGGATATCCTCTTGCAATAAGAGCAATATTATTATCATAATTGGGCGCAAGGGATAAAATTTCTCCCGTCTGTATATCACGAAGCAAACCAAAGTTTTCGGTATGTCGATCCATATTATAACAAATCGAATCCATCCAAATCAAAACAAGATACTGTTTTGCCAAATCCGAAGACAAAGCATTCAACACATGAAAACAGGTTTCATAATCTTCGTCCTCGCCTACAAGTGAACTCATAGGTTCAAAATTTACTGTTGCACCATTTGTAAAATCTTTTGAACGAATATACTGTCCGTCCATTTCATAGTGTGCCATATTAAGACCAAGTTTTTCGCCGAGTTTACAAATGAACAATTCAGAGAAATATTCTAAAGAATTCCCGCTTTTATACATCCACCATTTTCCATCAACAAGCTTCCAGCACTTTTCAAAACTTCCGGTATTCGTTAATTCAGGAGTTCTGGATGGAGATTGGGAAAAGCCGTTCGGATCACCGCGAAGTGCAAGCTGATCAAAATAGTTTTCTTTAAACCGTATGTCCTCATAAACCGCGGTCGATCCAGCCGGCTTAAACCAATATCTGTCAGTAATTGTTGCGGCATTAACCGCCAATGCGGTTTGTGCATCTTCGGCGGTCTTTAAACGAAGAATTTTTTTCAATAATCTTGAATTTGTTCTATGCGCGTCTATAGCACGTGATTCCAACCATCCCTCTATATTTTTTGTTCTTTTTAAATATAATGGAAGTAGTTCATCATTAAAATCAGTTATGATGCCATTTTCTATAATCGCT
>JAFQNZ010000007.1 GCA_017395715.1 Clostridia bacterium
GAAGATTTTTGGACTGTGCATATAGGCTCTGTTAGGAGCAGTCTCATACTCAGGATTACCCCAGTATTTGGTAAAGAGTTTAAGAGTGTAGTCTGTAGATGACAAATATACAGGAAACCTCTTTGGCAAGGACATCGCTGCAGATAGCCGCCGCAGGGGTCTCGATCATAATACCGAGTTCAAACGATTCAGCGATCGGAACGCCCTTTTCCTTTAACGCTTCGGATTCTTCAAACAGCATTGCCTTCACGCGCCGCACCTCTTCCACTGAGGTCACCATCGGCAAAAGAACCGCAAGCTTTCCAAAGACAGACGCTCTGAGCAGTGCGCGAAGCTGTGTGCGAAAGAGCAGCGGTCTTTGCAAACAAAGGCGAATGCCGCGAAGACCAAGCGCCGGGTTTTCTTCCTCCATCAGCCCGAAATACGGCACTTTTTTGTCAGCCCCAATATCAAGGGTGCGGATCACCACGCGCTTGCCGCCGCCTTTTTCAAGCGCTGTGCGGTAGGCTGAAAACTGCTCTTCCTCACTCGGTGCCGAAAGTCTTCCGAGATAGAGAAATTCCGAACGGAAAAGCCCGATACCGTCGCCGTCATTTGCCATCACGCCATGCACTTCCTCCGCAGCACCAATGTTGCCGTACACCTCGATTAAATGCCCGTCTTTTGTGATCAGCTCTCTGCCTCTGGCTTTTTCCCAGAGGCTTTTTTCTTTTTCACTTTCCTCTTTCTTTTGGCGGAACTGTTGGCACGCGCCCTCGCTCGGGCAGGAGATCAACTCGCCCCGATCGGCGTCAAGCAGTACCCTCTCGCCTTCGGCAAGTGAAAAAAGCGCTTCGCCCACCCCCACAAGGGCGGGAATACCCATACTGCGCGCCAAAATTGCCGTGTGTGAGCGCTCCGAGCCGCGCGACAGCACAAAGCCGGCAATTTTCGTTTTATCAAGATGCAAAGTCTCCCCCGGCGCAAGATCCTCCGCGCACAAGATCACATTGTCAGCATCATCCGAAAGAAGACTTCGCTCCTTTCCAATGAGCGCATACACGAGCCGCTCGCCCACTTCCAACAGATCCGCCGCGCGCTCTTTCATGTAGGCATCCTGTGTGGCAATCAGCATTTCGGCAAGGCTTTTGGCGGCGGCATCCGCGGCATACGCCGCTGCGTGTCCTTCTATTATCCTTTCGCGTATGGCAGAAAGAAAATCCGCATCATCCAGCATCATGCGGTGGATCATAAACACGTCGGCTTCCTCTTTGCCAACCGTTTCGGCGGCAATCTCCCGCTCGTTTTCAAGTACCGTCTTTACCTTTTCAAGGGCAGTTTTCAGCTTGGCTTCTTCCTCGGATGCCTGATAAATTGTTTGTGCATCAAGCGTTTCTTTCTCTTTGCGGTAAAAGCAGACCGCTCCTTCTGCCATACCAAGGCTTGCGCCTTTTCCTGTCAGTTTGATCATGGTTTCCTCCGGGTTTGTTTCTCGCTTTTTCATAGTATAGCCGAAATGGGAGGCAAATAAAGACGAAATCGGCAAGGAAGATAATTTTTTGTTTGATTTCTTACACTCACGCGTTAAAACTTCACAAAATCCCTTGCCTTGCCGAAAAAAAAGTGATATAATGAAAGGAAGAATCGGGGAGTGTACCCTTTTCCCCTTGATGTTTGAAACGGAGCGTGTAACATGAAAACAAACGAACTCATCTCCCATATCCAATCAGGCGCGCTGGATGCCACCCTCAAAGAGCTTTACGGCACAGATAAGCTTGATGCCGCCAAAGACCGTTATCTTACCGCTGTTTGCGAATTTGTGTCGCTCTACGGTGATAGAGAAAATACACACATTTTTTCAGTACCCGGCAGAAGCGAAATTTCGGGCAACCATACCGACCACAACAACGGCGCAGTGCTTGCCGCTTCGATTGACCTTGATATGATCGCCGTTGCCGCTCCCACCGAAGACGGTATCATCCGCTTAAAGAGCGCGGGCTTTGATGCCGATGAGGTTGTGATTGCATCGCGCGAAGAAACAAAAAAAGACCGCTATTCGAGCAAGAGCCTGATCGCAGGCGTGTGCGACGGCATGATCAAAGAAGGCTACACCGTGGGCGGCTTTGTTTCCTATACCACCAATAATGTCTTCAAAGGCTCGGGCCTTTCCTCGTCCGCCGC
>JAFQNZ010000063.1 GCA_017395715.1 Clostridia bacterium
GGGCACTTCCAGCTCAAACACGGCGTAATCATCCGAAAGCTCAAAATAGTCGTGAATGATGGCAGAGCTGATCTTCATGGCACGGCGCTCGGCAATATCAATGTCGGGATAGATCACCTCATCGGCGCCGTTGCGGAGCAGGAATTTTTTGTGAATTTCGGTGGTAGCGCGCGAAATGACATATTTGGCACCAAGCTCTTTGAGAAGCGAGGTAATCTCCAGCGAAGACTGAAAATCATCGCCCACGCAAACGATACAACAGTCAAAAGACGGCACGTCAAAAGTGCGAAGCACATCTACGTTCGTACAAGCGGCAATCACAGCGTTTGCATATTTGGGCGCCAGCGCGTTGATGACCTCTTCGTTGCGGTCGGCAATCATCACCTCGTCACCGAACGAGAGCAGGCTTTCGCCCACTGCCTGACCGAATTTTCCCATACCGATCAAAAGAATCGATTTCATAGTAGCCTCCGTTAACATTCATTAGCCGATCAGAACCGTGTCGAGCGGCTTGCGGATCTCGGCGGACGAGCGCTTCGAACCAAGCGCCAAAACCAGAGTCAGAATACCCACTCTGCCCGCAAACATCAAAAGCATTAAAACCACCGACGATACCGCCGAAAGGGTGGTTGTGACAGAAAGTGAAAGCCCAACTGTACCAAGGGCCGAGACGGTTTCAAACAAAACATCATGGAACAAAAGCTGCGGCTCAAGCGCGCAGAGAAGAAGCGTTGCGGTCAAAATCAAAAGCAAAAATGCGGTAAAAATCGCAAGCGCCTGGTGCAAAAGCGAATAATCAATGCGCTTTTTGCCGATGTTGATATCCCGCTTTTCGCGGAAAACAGCAAGCATACCCATCACGATCACAGCAAGTGTGCCCACCTTCATACCGCCCGCCGTTGAGCCCGAGCAGCCGCCGATGAACATGAGAATGATGGTGAGAAGATAGCCGCCTTCGGACAGCGCGGAAAGATCAACCGTATTCATACCTGCCGTGCGGGGCGACACCGAACAGAAAAGAGAGGCGAGCAGTTTTTCGCCAAGGGTCATTCCTTCCATGGCAGGGCTGTTCCATTCCAAAAGCAAAAACAAAAGCGTTCCGCCCACCACCAAAACCAGCGACACCAGCATAATAACCTTGGTGTGAAGCTTGATAGCAGAGAGCTTTTTACGGCAGTCCCACAAATCGCTCCAGACACAGAAGCCAAGACCGCCCACAAGGATCAAAAAGCAAAGAGTCAGCACCACAAGCGGATCGTCGGCAAAATGCGTAAAGGAAGCAAACTTTCCTTCGCCAAGCTGGCCGCCCATCAGATCAAAGCCCGCATTACAAAAAGCGGAGATCGAATGCCACACAGCGTAGTAGATCCCTTTCAGCCAGCCGAACAGAGGCACAAAGCGAATCGACAACAAAACCGCACCAATGCCTTCAAACACAAAAGTACCGATGAAAATACGGCGAATGAGACGGCGGATCGAAGAGGAATTGGTTTCGCCCGTTGATTGCATCATCACGCGGCGCTGATACAAGCCCATATTTTTTCTGAAAAATTCAATAACCACCGAGACAAACGCCATGAAGCCAAGACCGCCGATCTGAATCAGAA
>JAFQNZ010000008.1 GCA_017395715.1 Clostridia bacterium
ACCTGAAGTGGGGCAACGAAAACGCCACCGATGAAGAGATCATCGAAGCCTGCCGTCTTGCCCAAGCGCACGACTTCGTGATGTCCTTTCCCGACGGCTACGATACTTACATCGAACAGGGCGGCACGAACGTTTCGGGCGGTCAGAAACAGCGCCTTTGCATTGCGCGTGCCCTTCTTGCAAGACCCAAAATCTTGGTACTTGACGACTCCACAAGTGCGGTTGACACCAAGACCGATATGCTGATCCGCCGCGGCTTCAAAGCCTTCATTCCCGAAACCACCAAGATCATCATTGCCCAGCGTGTGGCATCCATCGAAGATGCCGACCTCATTCTCGTGATGGATAACGGCAAGATTGTGGCAAGCGGCAAGCACAATGACCTGCTTGATAGCTGTGACATCTACCGCGAAGTTTATACACAACAAGTCAGGGGAGGTGAAGAGAATGAATAAGCAAGCCAAAAACAAAGCCCCCGAAATGCCACACAAGAGAAAGATCAACTTCAAAGCACTCGGCAGAGTGGTCAAAATGCTGTATCAAGCCTACCCCGTGCTCGTACCGCTCATGGTATTCTGCATTCTCTTTTCGGCAGCCGTTGCCGCCATTCCCGGCGTGTTCATCCAAAAGATCCTTGCCGCCATTGAGCTCGCTCTGAAAAACCAAACCCCATGGGTTGACGCCGCCAAGGATATCCTACCCAACATCATCACGCTGATCGTTCTCTATTCGCTCTCTTTGATCTCCACCACCGTCTTCAATCAGCTCGGCGCGTATATCACACAAGGCTTCCTCAGTAAAATGCGCTGCGCCATGTTCGACGGTATGCAGAATCTCCCGATCCGTTATTTTGACACCAACAAGCACGGCGACATTATGAGCCGTTACACCAACGATATCGACACACTCCGCCAGCTCATCTCGCAATCGCTCCCCTCGCTCATCTCGTCAAGCGCCGTGGTCATCACCGTCCTCTTTGTTATGCTGTATTTCAGCGTGTGGATGACACTTGTGGTACTCACAGGCGTTCTTGCCATGCTCTTTGTTTCCAAAAAAGTAGGTGGCGGCTCTGCCAAATACTTCATCCGTCAGCAGAAAGCCGTCGGCAAGACCGAAGGCTTTGTGCAGGAAATGATGAACGGTCAAAAGGTCATCAAAGTCTTCTGCCACGAAAAAGAAGCGCAAAAAGACTTTGACGAGATCAATGAAGAGCTCTACCGCGACAGTTCCCGCGCGCATGCTTACGCCAATATGCTCGGCCCGATCATCATGAACATCGGCAACATCCTGTATGTGCTTGCCGCCATCATCGGCGGTGTGTTCATCCTCACCCCCGGCTTTGAAAATGTCAGCTTCAGCATGGAGCCTTTCACGGTTGCCATCCTCATCCCCTTCCTCAGCATGACCAAGCAGTTCACCGGTCAAGTCAACCAGTTCAGCCAGCAGATCAACTCGATCATCATGGGTCTTGCCGGCGCATCGCGTGTGTTTGAACTCATGGACGAAGAGCCCGAAGCCGATGACGGCTATGTCAAGCTCGTCAACGCCAAGATCGATGACGAGGGCAACATCACAGAAACCAACGAGCGCACAGGCGTTTGGGCATGGAAGCATCCCCACGGCGACGGCACGACCACCTATACCCGCCTGATGGGAGATGTCCGTCTTGTGGACGTTGACTTCGGCTACACCGAAGAAAAGACAGTGCTTCACAACGTGTCTGTCTTTGCCGAGCCCGGTCAAAAAGTCGCCTTTGTGGGCGCAACCGGTGCAGGCAAAACCACCATCACCAACCTCTTAAACCGCTTTTATGACATTGCCGACGGCAAGATCCGCTACGACGGCATCAATATCAATAAGATCAAAAAGAGTGACCTGCGCCGCTCGCTCGGCATCGTGCTGCAGGATACCAACCTCTTCACAGGTAGCGTGATGGAAAACATCCGTTACGGACGTCTTGACGCCACCGACGAAGAGTGCATCGCCGCCGCCCGCCTCGCCGGCGCTGATGACTTCATCACCCGTCTGCCCGAGGGCTACAAGACCGAGCTTGCCAACAACGGCGCCAACCTTTCACAGGGTCAAAGACAGCTGATCGCCATTGCGCGTGCCGCCGTTGCCGACCCGCCGGTTATGATTCTTGACGAAGCCACCTCCTCGATCGACACCCGTACCGAAGCCATCGTTCAGCGCGGTATGGATAAGCTGATGGAAGGCAGAACCGTCTTCGTCATCGCCCACCGCCTGTCCACCATTATGAATTCCGACGTCATCATGGTGCTTGAAAACGGCAGGATCATCGAGCGCGGCAACCACGATAAACTCATTGCCGAAAAAGGCACCTACTACCGCCTCTACACCGGCGCATTTGAACTTGAATAAACAAACGAAAAAGGAGTTTCGCATAGGCGAGACTCCTTTTTGCGTTGCCCTGCGAGCATACGCCGTATGGGCGATTCACTCTTCACCCGCCATACTCTTGCTAATACAACATTTGATTTCGTAGGGGCTACCCTGCGTGGTCGCCCCTACATCGGGTATACCCCCATGTATCATTTCGATACCTATTGACAAAATATCACGAAAATGCTATACTGTATAGGTAAAAATATGTCTTTCACTCTGTCTTTTGTCAAAAAAGACAAGAAAGGAGTCTCTTTTGCTTTTCAATTCGCTTGAGTTTTTGATATTTTTACCAATTACCTTTCTTTTGTTTTGGGTAACACCGCATAAATTCCGCTTTTTGCCGCTGCTTGCCGCGTCCTACTATTTTTATATGTATTGGAATCCGCGGCTTGTCTTTCTCATTCTGTTCACCACCGTGGTGTCTTACCTCTGCGGCATACTTTTAGAAAAAGCAAAAGGCAACGCCACAGCCCAAAAGCTGATCGTGGCAACAACGCTGATTGCCTGCCTTGGCACACTTCTCTTCTTCAAATATTTCAACTTCCTGTACGATGCGTTTTATGACCTTGTGGGCGTCTTTGGCGGCAAAGAAGCGCCCGGCTTCTTCACCATCATGCTCCCTGTGGGCATTTCCTTTTACACCTTCCAGACCGCATCCTACGTCATTGACGTGTGGCGTGGCAGTGTACCTGCTGAAAAAAACTTTGGCTACTTTGCCCTGTTCGTCAGCTTCTTCCCGCAGCTTGTGGCAGGCCCAATTGAGCGCCCCGGCGCGCTTTTACCGCAGTTAAAGGCAAGACATTTTTTCCGCGATATCGACTGGTCAAGTGCCTTCCGCTATATGCTGCTCGGCTTTTTCAAAAAAATTGCCGTAGCCGACGCGGTCGGCGTGCTTGTCAACAGTGTATATGAAAATCCAGCAGCAACCAACGGCCCCGCCGCCCTTCTTGCCACCTTCCTGTTTGCCCTGCAAATCTTCTGCGACTTCTCGGGCTACAGCGACATTGCAGTAGGATGCGCCAAGCTGTTTGGCGTGAACCTTACCGAAAACTTCAAAGCGCCCTACTCCGCTACCACCATCAAGGAATTTTGGAACCGCTGGCACCTCTCTCTTTCCTGCTGGCTGCGCGACTACATCTATTTTCCTCTCGGCGGCAGCCGCGTGGGGCAGGTGCGCCGTTATTTCAACGTGTTCGTTGTCTTTTTTGTCAGCGGACTCTGGCACGGCGCAAGCTATAACTTTGTCATTTGGGGCATTCTCCACGCCGTCTTCCAAATCGTCGGCGCGCTCACGTTGAACGCCCGTAATTCGTTTTGGCAAAAGCTCGGCAAAACGCCCGATTCTCTTCTCGTTAAGACCATGCGCCGCGTGGGTGTGTTCTTACTCGTCTGCTTTGCTTGGATCTTCTTCCGCGCAAACACCCTCTCGGATGCTCATACGATCCTTGGCAAGATCTTCACCGATTGGTCAAATATCGGCGAAACCCTCTCGCTTCTTTCACTCTCTTTGCCAATCTTCTGCTACTTACTCGTGATCTTCTTGATCCTTCCCTTTATGGAAAAAATCAAATACCCCGATCACACAAAGCCGCTTGGTGAAAAGACTCGCTTTGTACTGTATGCCGTGATGACCTGGTGCATTGTGGGCGTGTGGGTCTATCTGCAAGCCGCAAACGTCGGCAGCTCCTTTATTTACTTCCAATTCTGAGGAAACAAACCATGAAAAAAAGACTCTTGAAACTTGCAGTCTTGCTTCTCATTCTCATCATTCCCACCGTTATCTTCACCGTTGTTTCGGAAGCGCTGCCCGATCCGTATCAAAAGACCTATCTTGGTGCTTTTGATGAAAAATACGAAATGCTATACGAAACAAAAGGCAAAAAGATCGTTTTTATCGGCGGCTCGGGACTCCCCTTCGGGCTTCGTACCGATTTGTTGCAACAGGAAATTGGCGATGACTATACAGTCATCAACTACGGTCTTTACGCCACCCTCGGCACAAAATTCATGATGGATACGGCAAGAGATGCCATAGGAAAAGGTGACATCGTCATTCTCTGCCCCGAGCTTTCCGAGCAGACCTTCTCGCTCTATTTCAACGGCGAGGCGGCTTTGCAAGCCACAGACGGCATACACGCATCGCTTTCTTCCCTATCCCTCGGCAACAAAATCTCCACCTTTTACCAATACTTCGGCTACAGCGTTGATAAAATCGGCTATGCCGCAAACGCCACAATTCTTGACCCCGAAGGCGTTTACCGCGCCGATTCGATCAATGAGTGGGGCGATATCGACTACGCCGATCGCGAAAACAATATCATGAACAACGGCTATGATGTCAATATGACAATCACAACCGACAATCTCTTAAACCAAGACTTCATCGACTACGTCAACGACTTTGTTGCCGACTGCAAGGACAAAGATGCCGAGGTGTATTTCGGCTTTGCGCCCGCCAATCTTGCCGCTCTTCGCTCCTCGCAAAACAAGCGCGCGGAATTTGAAAGCAAGCTAAAAGACATGATCAACTGCCCGCTTCTCGGCTCGGTGGAAGATTATCTTTTCGAAAAAGGCTATTTTTACGACACCAACTTTCACTTAAACGCCTCGGGCGCTGTTGCTTTTACCCATCAAATCACCCTGCTCTTGAAACAAGCGCTCGGTATGGAGGCGATCACCTCGATCGAAGTCCCCAAAGCCCCGCCGCTTCTTTCGGATATCGTGGTGGATGTCCCGGTTTCGGGCGGCGACCTTGTTCCGTTTGACAAATACAACGGCGAGCCCAATATCGACTATGCCGATTGGTTCACCTATCGCAAAGAGGGTAACACCTACACAATCACAGGCGTGAAAGCGGAACACCTCGGTATGAGTGAAGTGATCCTCCCCTCGGTCTATGACGGCAAAAACGTCACAGCCCTTGCCGAAAACGCCCTTCTCGGCTGCACCGATCTTGTGCGAATCCACATCGGCACCACCTACAAGAGCCTGGAAAAAGCCGCCTTCAACGGCTGCATTTCGCTTGAGGGCATCTACCTCTACGAAACCGACGGCAACCGCATTGCCCCGCCCCTCACAGGTCTTCTTGACGGTGCATCCCGCACGGTGAAGATCTATATTCCCGAAGACGGCAACTATGTAGCAGGCTACACTTGGAGCCGTTATGAAGACAAATTTGAAACCTTTTCCAAAGAGGATTCCCAATGAAACACAATAAACGTCTGCTCATTCCTGCAGTCCTTCTTGCGCTTTTGCTGTTCTTAACGTCTTGCTCCTTTGTCACCTACCATCGCCACACCGATGCCGAAGCGGCAAAAGCACTCGAAGAAAAACGGGCGGAAGCCATTGAACAGATCGAGGCCCTTTCCGACCCCGATTATTATACCGAGGAAAACAGAAAGCTTTACGAAATTCTTCTGCAAGATGCCATCAATGAATTAAACGAATGCAGGACCCTTGATGCTCTTGAAGAAGTGCTCTTCCGTCATGCGGCGCTGATCATGGACATCCCCACAAGTCTTGTACTTGTCCGACAGGATATCCTGAACGAGCTTGAAGCACACACCTCTCTTGATGCCTACCGCGAAGCCGAACAGGAAGTGCTCAAGCAACTTCTTGCCTACTACAAAGGCGAGATCGAAGCGGCAGAGGATGCCGAAACGATGCACACACTCTTCCGCCATTTTCAGGCTGATGTGTACGCATTGAAAACCGATGCCATGTACCTTGCCGAGGAGTTTGAAGAACATAAAAAAGCGCTTGCCGATGAACTTCTCGGTCTTCACAATCCCGTTTTGTACCGCGAAGCCGAGCAAAAAGAGATTGATTCCTTGATCAACCGCTTTGCCAAAGAAGCCGAAGAGTTGACCGATACGGAAGAACTCGAGCTTTTGTACCACAGCGTTGTGCAAATGCTTGACGCGCTCCGCACCGATGCTTCCTACTACGAAGAAGAAAAAGAGCTTTTGGTTGCCGACAGTCTTGCTCACATTACCGAAACAGCGGATAAATACAGCACCGATGCAGGCGATCTTGAAGCACTCGAAACCTCTCTCCAAGCGCTGCCCACCAAAGAGGAAGTCACCAAAACGGCAAGCGAATATCTCTTTGGCTTGATCGAAGATGCCGAAGGCGCACTTGCCGAACTCAAACGACTTGCCAAAACCATCATAGAAAATACGCTGATCAAAAACAACTATTGGAGCGACGATTGCTTAACGATCGATCTTGCCGTCAGCAAAGCTTCCTCCCAAATCCAAACCTGCCAAAACAACAGCGAAATCAAAGATGTCATCTCCGCAACAACAGAGATTTTAAGTGCCATTCCCACAAGCGAAGAGCGCTGGAAGACATCGGAAGACCGTTTGGCTGCCGATCTCACCCATTATTTTGGCGATCTGACCCTGTCTGCTCCCAAGTCACTCACCGAAGCCCAAAGCTACGAAGAGCTTGCCGCCATCATTGATTACTACGCATTTTATCAGATCGACTACACATCCTTTGTGCGTAACCGCTTCCGCGTGAAGCTGAATTACCCGCACAAGAGCGCACAGTGGGAGATCAACGAGGTCTATTGGTACTGCGAGCTGATCCGCTCAGCCGTTGGCATCACAGGCTATTTTGAAAAAGACGGCGACACACTTGTCATCAAGCTGATCCCTTACGCCATTGCCACCGAAAGCAACGCCAAAGAGCCTGTCAAAGTCGACCGCTACACCTCGCTTGTGACATTTGATTCGGACAAAGCCGGTTACACCAAACGCGCCGACGATTTTGATGACTTCGCCTATCTCAACTACGAAAAAACGCTCACGGGCATTTGGAATACCCAACAGCTTTGGTATGCACTGGAGCATGAATACGTACCGATTCCCGTAGCAGGCTCGCCCGCCGACAAAGCGCTTGAGCGCGCCAAAGAGATCTTACGCGAAGTCGTATGCGATGGGATGACAATTGAGGAAAAGGCTTTTGCCATTTATTCTTGGTACGGCAGAAATGTCACCTATGACGAAGACTACCGCAAGTATCTTTATCCCCAAGACCGCGAGCATTTTCCGGATGAACTTGCCGCCACGCTGAACGCCTTTCACGCCGAAGGCGCGCTGTTCGACAATCTCTCGGTCTGCTGTTCCTTTGCCAAATCCTACCTCATTCTCCTTCGCATTGAGGGCATTGAATCCTACCGTATGTTCGTGCGCGAATATACCGAAAATGCCATCGACAATCTCGGTAAGGTCGGTTACGGCTCGCACGCGTTTGTGGTCATCCGCGGCTCGGACGGTCTTTACTATTACAGCGACCCCGAAGAAGCCTATAACACCACCAAGGATAGCTTTCTCATCAAGCACAACCAATTCTTCACCACCGACGACACCCGTTGGCCCTATGAAAACGGCAAGACAGATATGTACAAAGATCTGATCTTTGCCCAAGGTCTTCCCCTTTTGTATTCGCAAAAGCTTGTCTATGCCGGCCACCCCATCGCCGTTCACAGCGAAGAAGCGCTTGAAGAAATGCTTAACGCTTTTGATGCCGAGGACGGAACAAACATTCAATTCTCTGTCATCGAATCGGAAGAGACGCTCTTCTCTGTCAAAGAGCATCTCATCAACGACGCAAGATTTGAGTACAAAACCTTTACCTTTGGCGGCGTCACCGAGTATATGATCTATCAGTAAAAAAAGACAAAGTCACCCGAAACGGTGGCTTTGTTTTTTAACCGATTTTCTGTGGTCGCCCGTAATGTTTGATCTTGCCCATACATCATTTGATTCATTGACGAAACCCCATAACGGAGGGCGGTGGCTTGCTGCCGCCGTTTGCAAACAAATACAGAAAACCAAAATTGATTGCCCAAACCCGGTAGCGGTCGGCGCTTGCCCTTTCCGGGTAACGCCCCGTTTGACTTGTCAACACCTGTTTCGTAGGGGAGGATACCATCCTCCCGAGAATAATCAAATGTAGAAAGCGAAATTTGATTGTTTGGCGGGAGGATGATATCCTCCCCTACGACAAGATTGAGGTCACTCCAATCAAAAAAGAGTTCTTTTCACAAGGAACTCTTTTTTATATCCCTGTCAATACACCCGTGCCGTAGGCGTGTATTTCTGTTTTCTCAACCAAAATCGTGCCTTGCTCCGCAATCGCT
>JAFQNZ010000064.1 GCA_017395715.1 Clostridia bacterium
AGTGAATATCTTCTCCCCATTGAAGTCTTGATGGAACAGTTCCGAAAGTTGCCGGGCGTTGGCAGAAAAACCGCCGCTCGCTACGCACTTTCGGTATTGGATATGTCAAGTGAAGCCTGTCAGGCTTTTGCGACCGCTTTGTTGGATGCTAAAACCAAGATCCGCCGCTGTTCGGTTTGTAACAATCTGACCGATATGGAAATTTGTTCGGTATGCGCTGATGATAACAGAATCGGTGTAATCTGTGTGGTAGAGGATGCCAAGGCTTTGATGAGCATTGAGCGGATTCGTGACTATCGCGGACGCTACCATGTTCTTGATGGGGTACTTTCGCCTGTAAAGGGAATTGGTCCTGACAGAATTGGTCTTGACAAATTGATTGCCCGTCTTGAAAAAGAGTCGATCACTGAGGTGATCGTGGCAACCAATCCCACCATAGAGGGGGATGCTACCGCTATGTACATCACCAAGATTCTGACACCGATGGGGATCAAGGTGACGCGTCCTGCGCTCGGTATTCCTGTTGGCGGAGATATTGAGTATGCTGACGAGATCACGCTGGCAAGAGCCCTCAAAGCGAGAAATACAATGGAATAGTGAATAATCACCTCATGACGCGAGTAAGGATGTCGTGAGGTGATTTTTTGGCTAAAAAGGGAATTTGTCTTTTGCTTGCTTGTTTGCTCTTTCTTGTGGGGTGTCACGGAAAAAGCGAGCAAAGCGCGTATGATGTGTTTTGGCGTATCAAATCCAAGGTTGAAATACCTGATTGTGAGGTTTACCGCTATGTGACGGATGATTCTCAGAATCGGCTTCTTTCACGGCTGTATTTGCGTGGGGATGATATCATACCGCCTGCTGTAGCGTTCTGTGATGATTATTTGATTTGCCTATACAGCGGAAATGATATATGGGAATTGCATATATTTCGTACCGTTTCGATTTATGACAACAAACGAATCCATGAAATGTTGGTTATGCGTCGGGATATGTTACAGAAGAGCGAGGTTTTTTCCTATTATTCCGAAGAGACACAGAAGCGTGTTTTGTCGGCTGAAATTATCAGTTATCGGAACTTTGTGATTCTTGCAGTGACCGATCACAATTCTATGATTCGCGCTGAACTTGGGAAAACAAAATAAAGGGCATCGTTTTTACGGTGCCCTTTATTTGAAATGCCTCAAAAATGTTTTGGGGTATTTGAACTTTATTCTTCTGTGGTATCAATAGCAGCGTTTCTGTCGCGGAAGAGAAGCGAGATGCACCAAAGGGCGGCAAGACCGACCAGTGCATAGATGATTCTGCTTACAAGGGCAGCTTGACCTCCGAAGATCCACGCAACGATGTCGAAGCGAAACAAACCGAGAGATCCCCAATTGATACCGCCAACGATCAGAAGAAAGAGTGCTATTCTATCAAGAATCATAATCGCAGGCTTTGCCTTTCTTGGGTTGTATTCCCCATATCTATCTGTGCATGATGATTGGATACGGGCAGTTATAGTATAACCGCGGTGTTTCGATTTATGCGGTCAAGGCGTATCTTGCGGATAATCCAAACGGCAAGTGCCGCCAAATGCTTCTATGACCAAGGAAGGCTTTTGAAAATCGGTTACGAACTGTTCGGTATTGGCTCTTTTGTCTCCGTTTAAGGAAAGTGAGGCATTGTGTGTTTCAATATTTCGCGAAAATTCGGTTGCGGAGTACGGAATGGAAAAAAAGCTGTCGCAGTTCGTCAGTTTTCCATTGAAACGTTCAAAGGTCATATCTCTTGCTGTAACAGACGAATCTTCTGCGTTCAAAGTGAGATAAGCAAGCTGTGCGGAAAGCGTGAGAGCGCTGTTTTTTAGAATAAGATTGACAGGTGTTTGCCAATATTCTTGCGAAAGGTGAAGAACGATACTTTTTTGATCGGATATTTGACGGCTTTCTTTGATATATTTTCCAATTCCGCTTAACTTAAACAAAAGCGGTGATTTTTCGGGTCGATCGGTCAGCAGAAGTTTTCCGTCTTTTTCGGAAATGTAGTATTCGCTTTCACGATAGCCGTTAATCTCAATATAAGTTTTTTCATCCGAACAAATGATGAGATTGGTTTTTTCAAGATCAATTTCGATGTGTTGAAAATCGGCAGTGACTGTACGAACGGAAGGTTTGGCAACGCTGTTTTTGGTGAAAAGAGGAAACAGGAAAAGAGCGGTACCGACAAGCATCAAAAAGACAGAGACCAACAAAACACAGAGCGTTCTTTTCTTCATAGCTTTTCTGCTCCTTTCACGGAGTATCGGTACAAGTTACGCACCAAGAGAAATGTTTTTTTGTTAAACGATTTGAATTTTTCACCGACCCATTCCGATATAAGAATAAAAGGACGGTATAAAAGATACCCGAACATCAGTGAGATACCGGACGAAAGAAGCATAAGCCCAAATTCTGTTAATCCTTCTGCGATTCGAATGTCCCGCCAATACAAAAAAGCAAAAACAGCCGAGTACAGTGCTATAAACAAAGGAATCAAAAGGAAGAACAAATAGAATAACATAACGGCAGTAAATGCAAGCAAAAACAAAAGATCAACGACAAGAATAAAGGCGGCGATCAAAACGGCAAGAAAACAGATCGAAGGAATGAGGAGAAAAGCGATCCAAAAAAAAGAAATATGGGGATGAGGATTACGAATTGCTTCAGAGGACAGGGGGAGGGCAGATGAGGCGGGTTCATTCTTAGATGTTTTGACCGGGGGAACTTCTTTTTCTTTGGATTCTGTTACCGAAGGCTTTTTTTCATTCTCGTTGTTGGGTTTGGGAATGCGGGAGAGGATGGGACGTGTTTGCTCGGTAATCGTTTCGCTTGCGGTGACGATTGGTTTGTGTGCAGGAAGCGTGGCGGTAGTGTCGGATGAAGAAAACTTTTTAGATGTCAACGGAATGTGTTGTACCGTCTCGTCTTCTTTGGGCAGTGCAGGCGTGTTGTCGAAGAAAACAGTGTCTTTTTCGGAAATCTTTACGGTTTCATTTTCTGAAAGAAGTTTTTTAAGATCGGGGGAAGCGGCTATTGTTTTTTCTTCTGCTGCATCGTTTGGGTTGCCTGAAATGACAACCATGGTTGCTTCATCGGTTAACGACTGAAGTGTTGCTTTGGATGTGGATGGCAGAATGGTTTTTTCTTCATCAAGTATGCGGATGGCAGGAATCTTTGAAGAACCTTGCGGTACAATGGTCTTGAATTCATCGTCTTGGCGTGGATGTTCATTTTGTTGCTTTGCCTGTACAAGCAGGTTTTCTAAACGCTCGAGTGTGAAAAACACGTTTAACTCGGCGGGTTCTTTGGTTTCGGCGAGCGCAGATTCTTGCGTGATGATAGTGTGGATTTGATCTTTTGGGAGATTGTGTGCTGTGAGTTCGTTTTGCAGTTTTTGAATATATGTCAAAAAATCCATGATTGCTCGCCTCCTTTTCAATTATATGGTGTTGCATTTTGTTGAAAAAAATGCTATAATGTTTCGGTAAAAAGAGATGTGAAAGGTTGGATTAACCCATGAGAATGCGTAAAAAGAAAAACGGAGAAGCAAGATTTGCCGCTTGTTCCGAGTATGTGATTTCGTCTCGCGAGGAGTTGGAACGGTACAGTGACCGTCTTCCGTGTGAACTTGAGATTGGTTGCGGAAAGGGTGGTTTTATTTGTCAAATGGCAGCGCTCCATCCCGAAACATTTTTTATTGCGGTGGAGCTCAGCACGGATGCTTTGATTACGGCACTTGAATATGCCAAGGAACAAGAGATTCCCAATCTGCGTTTTATGAATCTGAATGCCAATCTATTGCCTGAAATTTTTCACAAGGGCGAAGTTTCCCAAAGTTATCTTAATTTTTCAGACCCGTGGCCCAAAGCACGTCATGCCAAACGCCGTTTGACATACCGCAGTTTTTTGGAAAAATACCGTGAAATGTTGCCTGAAGACGGCAAAATCATTTTTAAGACCGATAACCGTTTGTTGTTTGATTTTTCGTTGGAGGAATTTGATGCGGTCGGTATGCGTAAGACCGATATTACATACGACCTCCATAATAGCGAATACAACGAAGGAAATGTGATGACAGAATATGAGAAAAACTTTTCGGAAAAAGGTTTTCCGATTCATCGCGTTGTGGCTTGGATGAAATAAAAAAACGGAGCTTTCGCTTGGAGCGAAGGCTCCGTTTTGATTCTTATTTTGCTTTGAAAACAGGAGTGTATTCGCCTGGAGTCTTTTCTTTTTTGGACAGAACAAAGTGGTGATATAACAACAGTGTGGGTGTTGCCAAAACGAGATATGCTACGACCAACAAAAGAACCAAATAAAAACTCTTTTCCGATACGGCATATGCGGTAGGGAAGAAAGACGAAAAGATGGCGATGGTTACGCTGATAGAAAAAACAGACAAAACCATGTGCAGGAAGAAGCGGCCAACGAAGGGCATCTTTTTGTAATCTAAAATTAAATTGCAGAGCGAGATCATCAAAGCACAGACAAAACACATTACGGTTGAGGTCAGATTGATATTGGTGACATTCTGTACAGAATCAATAAGCAAACAAAGAACAAACCAAATGACTGTGAAAATGACGCAAGCGGGGTAAAGAATCTTTTTGAAGATAAAGGAAACGGTTTTCATAATTCTCCTAATTTTTGCCGATATTTTCTTTTATTATAGCACAACTGATGATACTTTTTCAAGTCCTGTTTTTGTTTTTTGAAAACTCTTTCAAAAAACAAAAAAGACGCGCGAATATAGCTTGATTCTGTGCGAATTCTTATTGACAAACGACAGAAATAATGTATAATATATTATGTATATCTATGTAATATTGTTTGATAGGAAGGCTTGTTTTTATGAAAAGAAGAGATGCGCGAGAGGCGTTGTTTGTCCTGCTCTACGAAATGTCCTTTAATACCCCCGAAGAGCTTGAAGAAACCATTTTGAAAGCCAAAGAAAACAGGGAAATTGACGACGCTTATATTTTGCAATCGATTCACGGTATTTATGAACATCTTGATGAAATCGATGAGAAGATTTCCGCTCATGCCCGTGGATGGTCACTTGAAAGACTGTCAAGAACAACACTTGCTATTATGAGAATTTCTGTGTATGAAATGCATTATGCAGAGATTCCTTACACCATTTCTATCAACGAAGCTGTTGAAATTGCCAAGAAATATGACCATGATCAGGCGCCTACTTTTATTAACGGCATTTTGAATGCCATTGCCACGGCATCGGGACTCAAGAACAAGGTATGATGACTTTTTTGGGGATTGATACCAGCAACTATACCACATCAGCCTCTTTTTGCGAGAACGGTGCGGTGGGTTGTAACAGTAAGCGTCCTGTTTTTGTAAAACCGGGGGAGCGCGGTGCACGTCAAAGCGATGCGGTGTTTTCTCATGTTAAGAATATTCCCGATGTGATGGCGGCACTTGGTGAAAGGAAATATACCGCGATCGGTGTTTCGGTAAGACCTCGTGATGTGGAAGGTTCATATATGCCTTGTTTTTTGGCAGGGCAAGCGGTTGCTTCTTCATTGGCAACCACTTTGAATATTCCCATGTACACCTTTTCACACCAAGCGGGTCATGTGCGGGCAGCATTGTATTCGGCTGGCAGGGATGATCTTGTTGATAAAACCTTTCTTGCCTTTCATGTTTCCGGCGGAACAACAGAGCTTCTTCTGTATGAGCGGGGAGATATTTCCTGCGTGGGCGGAACGCTCGATATCAATGCGGGACAGTTGATTGACCGAATCGGCGTTTTATTTGGACTTGCTTTTCCTTGCGGCGCTGCTCTTGACCGTATGGCGGATTTTTCTGCCATGAAAAGAGAGGGGATTTCTCCTATGGCAAAGGTGATCGATCTTTCCTGCAATCTGTCGGGGCTTGAGAACAAAGCAAGTGATTATCTGAAAAAAGGTCATTCCTCCGAAGCGATTGCTGCTTTCGTGATTGCAAGTGTGGAAAAAACACTTTCCAAGTTGACCGAAAATGCGATAGATGCTTTTTCCGACAGGATAAAAGGAATGCCTGTTTTGTTTTCGGGCGGCGTATCCGGAAATTCCTACATCCAACAGCAAATTGTAAAAAAATTCAACGCATTGTTTGCACAAAGCGCATTTTCTTCCGACAATGCGGCGGGAATCGCTTTATTATGCGAAGAAAGGTATCGCAAGGAGCATGGTTGCTGACAAAACAATTCTGACTGTTACACAGTTGAATGAATATATCAAAGCCAAAATCGATTCTGACAAATTTCTTTCCAGTGTTTGGCTTAAGGGTGAAATTTCTAACTTTGTTCACCACAAAACCGGTCATTTTTATTTTACAATAAAAGACGAGGGTTCACTTATCAGGTCCTTGATGTTTCATTCTGCTGCATCCAAACTGATGTTTCGTCCCGAAAACGGAATGAAAGTGATTGTTCATGGCAGAGTGGCATCGTATATACGAGACGGCATTTACAATTTTTATGTAGATGCTATGGAACCTGACGGTGTAGGTGCTTTGTATATTGCCTATGAGCAACTGAAAAAGAAACTTGATGCGGAAGGTCTTTTTCGACAGGAAAGAAAAAAGCCGTTACCCAAAATCCCAACGCGAATCGGTGTGATTACATCGCCTACCGGTGCTGCGATTCGTGACATTATCAATGTTATTTCAAGAAGGTTTTCTTACGCTAAGATTATATTGTATCCCTCTCTCGTGCAAGGTGAGGGTGCTGCGCCACAGCTGATTCGGGGACTTCGTTATTTTAACGATACAAGCAGTGCCGATGTGATTATTCTCGGCAGAGGCGGCGGTTCGATTGAAGATTTATGGGCATTCAATGATGAGCAATTGGCTCGCGCCGTTGCAGCATCGCGCATTCCCGTGATTTCTGCAGTCGGACATGAGACTGATTTTACAATATGCGATTTTGTGGCAGACAGACATGCACCCACGCCTTCGGCTGCCGCGGAGCTTGCTGTTCCCGAAACAGAAGAACTGAAACGGAAAATAGGGAATATTACAGGGCGAATGGCAACACTTTTGGATGCATCTGTTCATGTGAAGCGTAAGAGTCTTGAAGCGCTTGCATCTGCGAAAGTGATGCGCAATCCCATTTATATACTCGATGAAAAGAAAACCCGTCTTTTGATGGAATCAACAAGGTTTGACAATGCAACCAGATTGCTTCTCTCCGATAAGCGTGCTGTGTTTGAGAAAACGGTATCCAAGCTTGAGGCATTGAATCCGTTATCGGTTTTATTGAGAGGGTACGCGGCTGTGTTCCAAGAAGATGGAACACTTGTGAAATCCACGGAAGATGTTTCGGTGGGTGATACTGTGATTATGCGTACCAGCGACGGTAAGATCAGCGCTACTGTGACCAAAACAGAACCAATAACCAAACCCAACATTTGATGCAGAAAGGTTTGAAAAGATTATGTCTTCTCCCAATGAAATGAATTTTGAAAATGCAATTGCCCGTCTTGAGCAGATTGTTCGCGCTCTTGAGAGCGGAAGCGCACCGCTTGATGACTCTCTTGCTTTGTTTGAAGAGGGTGTTCGTCTAGTTAAGCTTTGCAACGAAAAACTGGATTCCGCAGAGACACGCATCAAATTGTTGACAGAAACTCCGAGCGGTATGGTAGAAACTGATTTTGCCAAAGGAGGTCAAAATGCTAACTAAAGAAAAACTGAAAGTATATGCAGAGTATATTGATGCTGAACTTGATAAGCGACTTGAAAAAGACGATAAAGATATTAAGCCGCTTCTTGACAGTATGCGTTACAGTGCTGCGGCAGGCGGTAAACGAATCCGTCCGTATTTGACTCTTTTGTTTTGCGAATTGCTTGGCGGCGATATCCAAAAGGCGATGCCTTACGCTTGCGCTGTTGAGCTTGTGCACACATATTCTTTGATTCACGATGACTTGCCTGCTATGGATAATGATGATTACCGTCGCGGAAAGCTTACCAATCATAAGGTGTTTGGTGAAGCAAGAGCCATTCTTGCGGGCGATGCGCTTTTGACCTATGCGTTTGAAGTCATTGCCAATAATGACCAAATGAGCGCGGAAGACAATCTAAAAGCCATTCGTATTTTGGCGGAGGCTTCCGGTGCTTTTGGCATGGTAGGCGGTCAGGAGATTGACCTTGATGAATCGGCGCCTAAGGATTATGACAAGCTTGTAAAAATGCACCGTTTGAAAACGGGTGCTTTGATTCAAGGTGCTGCAATTCTCGGTGTGCTTGCTGCGGGAAAAGGTGACGATGAAAAGGTGTTGAACGCCACGCGCGCGTACGCAGATGCTATTGGATTGACTTTCCAGATCGTGGATGATATTTTGGACTATACCGCATCCTATAAGCAAACCGGAAAAACAACAAGTGATGCCCGTAATCACAAAACGACATTCCTTACATTTATGACTGCGGAAGAAGCGTTTGACAAGGCTGTTGGAATAACAGCCGAAGGTGTTCGTGCGGTTTCTTTCTTCGAAGGAAAAAAGGAACTTAACGAGCTTGCCCGTTTTCTGCTGTTCAGAATGCGTTAATCAAACTGTGTATGCGAGGGCAATATGCGTATAGATCGCTATTTGTTTGAAAATGGCTTTGCCAAAAGCCGTACACGCGCTTCGGCGATGATTGCCGAGGGAATTGTTTTTATGAACGGTGTTCGTGTGACCAAACCCTCTCTTGATGTGAGTGAGCGTGATAAGATTGAAATATGCGGCGAGGTGCTTCGCTATGTCAGCCGAGGCGGACTCAAGCTGGAAGCGGCAATTTCGGCATTTGATATAGATG
>JAFQNZ010000065.1 GCA_017395715.1 Clostridia bacterium
GCTTCCACGACCGCAAAACCCGGCAGTACCCCCGGAACGCAGGGTCCTACGGATCTTGGTGCGTACAACCGTACCGACAATAGCGGCACACAGATCAGCGCCGTGACTTGGTCAGGTGTTGAGGGAGATCTTTCGTCTTATACCTCGATCAGCGGCGTGATCACCTTGGGTGACAGTTTGTACGCTGCCGATGAAACCGGCAAGACGGTTTACAAGCTTTCGCTTTCGGGTGAAGTACAGAAGACTTACCAATCCTCAAGACCAATCAACAACATCGTCACAGACGGTACATATCTTTATACGATTGAAGGTTCGCATGACGGCTCGCTTTTTAAGCTGTCGGCTGACCTTGACATGCAAGAAGGGCGTATCGTTGGACATACACCCACCGATATGGCGATTATTGGCGGCAAGGGTTACGTTACCAACCGCTTCAGTGGCACGGTTTCGGTGGTACAGCTTGACAACCTTGAGTTGACTAAAGAGATCAAGATCGAGGGCAGAGAACCGATCGCCGCTGTTGCTGTGGGGACAGACGTCTATGTTGCCTGCCATCTTCCCGATGAAGCAACAAGCGAAAGCGTTATGAGCGCCAATGTGGCGATCATTTCCACCGCTTCGGATACGGTGATCAAAACACTTCCTCTTGTGAACGGTGCATCGGGTGTGAAGGATATTTGTGTTTCTCCCGACGGCAAGACGGTTTACGTTTCGCACGTCATCGGCCGTTACGCATATCCTACCACCCAGCTTGACAGAGGTTGGATCAACACCAACGGCTTCAGCATCATCGACACCGCAACCAAAAGCGTGACTTGTGCGGTGCTTCTTGATGAAGTGGATAACGGCGCTGCCAATCCTTGGGGCATTACGGTATCGTCTGACGGCAAGTATCTTTGTGTTGCTCTTTCGGGTCTTAACGAAGTGATGGTCGTTAACATTTCGAAGATGAACACCAAGATCAAAACGGTTGCCGATCAGAAAGCAAACCGTGTGGTTGACACACTTGCCGATATTGCCGACTATCTGCCGTTCCTCAACAATTGCAGAGAAAGAGTGGAGGTTGGTGTGGGTGTGCGCGCCATTACCGAAAAGGACGGCATTCTTTACTGCGGACTTTACTTTGACGGCGCAATTGACACGATCAAGCTTTCCGATCTTTCCACCAAGAGATTGACCTTTGCCACACAGCCCGAAGCGAATCCCGTAAGACAGGGTCAGATCCTTTGGAGTGATGCGAACAACTGCTATCAGAAGTGGGAATCCTGCAATTCCTGCCATCCCGATGCGATTGTTGACGGCTTTAACTGGGATAACCTCAACGACGGTCTCGGTGGCGGCGGTAAGAGCGCTAAATCAATGCTTTATTCGCACAGAACACCCCCTGTGATGGTTACGGGTATCCGTCCGAATGCAGAAGCAGCCGTGGCTGCCGGTATGAAGTTCATTCAGTTCAACACCATGCCGACCGAAAGCCTGAACAAGATTGATGAATATCTCAAGAGTCTTGTTCCGCTCAAGTCACCTGCACTGAACAAAGACGGCACACTCACCGAATCGGCAGCAGCAGGTAAGACACTTTTTGAAAAGAACTGTGCTTCCTGCCATCCCGCACCGCTTTACACCGATATGAAGACACACGATGTCGGTTCCAAGCACTACGACGGTGACAGCGGTCTGTACGACACGCCCACGCTGGTGGAAGTGTGGAGAAGTGGTCCTTATATGCACGACGGCTCACTTTACACACTCGAAGAAGTGGTGAAGCATTTCGCAAAAGATCTGAATGATACAGAAGTGAAGCAGGTTGCCGATTATGTTCGTTCGATCTGCGCTGAGGGCGAAGACTACGGTGTGGAACAGGTGTATGCCACCGAAACTTCGGGCACTGTCA
>JAFQNZ010000066.1 GCA_017395715.1 Clostridia bacterium
AGCCTGCCGCCAAGACGTAGACAGATCGTGTATCTGCGCTTTTTCAAGGAGCTTTCGCAAAGCGAAACCGGCAAAGCGCTCGGCATCAGCCAGGTCAAAGTTTCGCGCGAAGAGAAAATCATCCTGCAAGAGTTGAGAAAAGTGCTATGAACAGAAAAGGCAGAGGAAAAATCCTCCGCCTTTTTTGTAGGGGAGGATATCATCCTCCCGTTTTTTCGCCTGAATGATATCATTGCGGGAGGATACTATCCTCCCCTACTACCGTGTTTAATCTAAAACTTTACATTTATCAATTCCGCGAGATCCGACCGCTAACACGGTCGCCCCGCGCTTCGCTTGGGTTTCGACTGCGTCCCGCCCGCTGTCATCCTGAGCGCTGGAGCTAAAGCTCCCGTCGAACCCGAAGCGTAAGCGTAGGGCTTGGGATCTCGGGCGGGACTCCGCTCAAGATGACACGCGGAGGGAGCGTTTGTCAAGTTTTAGATGAAACAAGGTACTACAACGAACGTGTTACATCATTCCGCTTTCTTCACTTGCGTCAAATAAAACGCCGTTCCTGCCACAGTGAGAATGCCGAGGCTGATCCATTGTGAGGTAGAAAAGAACAAAAGAGCGCCGCGTGCTTCATCTCCACGGAAAAATTCGAGCACAAATCTGAGCACAGGATACACGGTAAGATAGGTCCAAAGCGGCAAGGTAGGCTTTTTCGGTACGCGGTAGTAAAGGAAAACCAAAAGCACAAAGAGCAAAAGAAGTCCCGCCGCTTCAAAGAGCTGGATCGGCAAGCGCGAAACCGTAGGACTTTCTTCTAATGAGGGATAGATCGGGAAATCGACCGCAAAAATGCCGTCGTATTTCATGCCGTAGCAACAACCGCCCAAGAAACAGCCGATTCTGCCTAAGGCGTGACCGAGCGGCAGAACAACCGCATATATGGTCAGATAATCGGACAGATTGCGGTGAAACTGCTTCAGGTAGAGCAAAAGAGACAAAAAGCCGCCGATCAAGCCGCCGTAAAAGACAAATCCGTTGTTCAGAATATACCAAAAACTTTCCGCAAAACCGTACTGCATCGTATCGATCACACGTACAATATCGTTCCATGAAATGGCGATATACAGCAATTTAGCACCTGCCATCGCGCCGATCACGGTGTAAATGGCGGATACTATCACATCGAAACTCTCGATACCGTTTCTTTTTTTGGCAAGCTGACAGGCAACAAAGGCAGACAGCGCCACACCAAGCCACATACACACCGCATACATCGGAATCTCTTGTCCGAAAAGTGTAAATGAATAAAACATAACATCTCCCCGTGGCATAAAGTAGAAAAAACAAATCGGATGTGAAACACATCCGATTTTACTCAAAACTCAACACTTGATCTTGCCATACACAGCATTGCCAAGAGACAAGCCCAAAAGAGCCGCTTTTCTTCGTGAAAGATTACTTTTCGCTTCGACGGGATTTTATGTACTTCACTAAAATGCCAATCGAAACAACAATCACAAGAAGCAAAAGCGCCCACTTCAGTTTACGCATCATATCCTTCCCTCCGAAAATAAAATTGTGACATAGAACCACGCATACATTTTAGCATTGATTCACACCGCTTGTCAAGACTTTTTCGACAATTTGTAAAAAGAAATTCATTTCGGCGTCTGAATGAACAAAAACAGCTCCTATTTTTCCAAATACCACAAAAAAACCCTGATTATCAATCAAATCTTTTCCTTTTTGTGCCAAAAAAAAAGAAAAAAAAGACTTGACAAACCACCAATCGTTCTGTATAATATCAGTTGTGACATTTTGCAAGAAAATAAGTTACCGAGGTGAAAAGGTTGTTTATCGACGTCAAACCGATCCTGTCAGGGCTGACCGACACCATCGAATTTGATTATAAACTGCCCCCGCCCGAAAGTTTCAACGGACTTGAATTTTCCGAAGAGATCACCGTGCGCGGCAAGATAAAGAACATGGCAGGTTATATGACCCTTGAAGCATTTGCGTCGGTGCCTTACAAAACAGCGTGTGCCAGATGCACCAAAGAACTTTCACGTGTCTTTGAGCATGAATTTTCCCGCACGCTTGCCACAAAACTGCAGAACGACGAAAACGATGAATATCTGATGATCACCGAAAGCCGTGTGGATCTCGACACACCGCTTTTAGAAGAGATCGTCATGAACTTTGATTTCGTCTATTACTGCAAAGAAGATTGCAAAGGACTCTGCCCCAAGTGCGGTCATGACTTGAATGAAGGCGATTGTGGATGTGCCAACAAAAAAGAAATTGACCCGAGGCTTGCAATTCTTGCAAAACTTCTTGACAAGTAAAAAAAAATAAGTATAATATAACGGTAAGGTATTATCGTGATATCCGTAGGAGGTGTGTGAAATGGCAGTACCGAAGAAGAAAGTATCCAGCGCAAGAAGAGATAAGAGACGTTCCAACAATTCCAAGCTTGAAGCGCCCACTCTCGAAGTGTGCAAGTGCGGAGCTACTAAGCTGCACGGCAGAGTATGCCCCCAGTGCGGCACCTACAAGGGCGAAGTTGTTGTTGCCCCCGAAGCTTCCAAGTAATCAAAGCATAACGCATTTGAAAGAATGGAGTTGTTACGCACAGCGTAGCAACTCCTTATTTCGTTTTTCCCGCATAAAGCAGTTGACAAAAACTGCAATATGGTTTATAATATAATGATACAATTTGCAAAAATATCGAAAGGAGCGCAGAATGGTCACAGTCAAATCGGTCGATCACCCTTCCCTTGCCGAAAAAGCAGGCATTGCGGCAGGCGACATTCTCATTTCAGTCAATGATAACGAGATCCGCGATGTCCTCGACTACCGCTATTATATCACCGAGCGTTCCCTTTCGCTTCTTGTCCACCGTGGACCCGAGCTTCTCACCTTCAAGATCAAAAAAGGTGAATACGATGATCTCGGTCTTAACTTTGAAACCTATCTCATGGACAAAAAGCACACCTGCCGCAACAAGTGTATTTTTTGCTTCATTGACCAAAACCCTCACGGTATGCGCGATACCATCTATTTCAAGGATGACGATTCCCGTCTTTCCTTCTTGCTCGGCAACTACATCACGCTCACCAATCTCGCCGATGCCGACATTGACCGCATCATCAAGATGCGACTGACCCCCATCAACATTTCGGTGCATACCACAAATCCCGTCTTGCGCTGTCAGATGATGAACAACCGTTTTGCAGGCGATGTACTCCGTTACCTTGACCGACTTGACAAAAACGGCATTGCCATCAACGCGCAGATCGTGCTCTGCAAGGGTGTGAATGACGGTAAAGAGCTTGACCGCACGCTTTCTGATCTTTCGGCATTCGAAAACATCGGCTCTGTGGCAGTTGTCCCCTCAGGACTTACCAAGCACCGTGAAGGGCTGTATCCGCTTGCGCCTTTTACCAAAGAGGATGCCGAAACCGTCCTTGACCAAGTGAACGCCTTCGGTGACAAAATGCTTTCAGAAAAAGGCAGACGGCTTGTCTTCCCCTCGGACGAATTTTACTTAAAAGCCGAGCGCGAAATTCCCGATGAAGACTACTACGAAGACTACCCCCAGCTTGAAAACGGCGTGGGCATGATTGCTTCGATGAAAGGTGAATTTGAAGCTGAGCTTGAATTTCTTTCGGAAGATTACGACACCGAAAAAGAGATTCACTGCTCGATCGCCACAGGATATGCCGCTTACGGTTTTATCAAAGAGCTTGTTGACATCTTAAAACAGCATTGCCCCAACCTCAACTGCAACGTGTACCCCATCGAAAACCGCTTTTTCGGGGAAAACATCACGGTAGCGGGGCTTGTTTGCGGCTGTGACCTGATTGAACAATTACAGGACAAGCCGCTCGGCGATTTCCTTGCCCTGCCCTCGGTGATGCTACGCGACGAGCAAGACCGATTCCTTGATGACACCACGCTTGAAGAACTGTCAAACAGATTAAACATTCCCGTGCGTCTTTCGCTTTCCACAGGCGAAGACTTCATCCGCACGATTTTCGATAACGATTAAACAGAAAGGACGAAGTGCCATGTCCAAACCCATTGTTGCCATTGTAGGGCGCCCCAATGTCGGAAAAAGTACGCTGTTCAACAAGCTCGCCGGCGAGCGCATTTCGATCGTGGAAGACACCCCCGGTGTCACCCGCGACCGCATTTACCACGAGATCGAATGGCGCGGCAGAACGGCTATGATGATCGATACAGGCGGTATTGAACCGAAAACCGACGATCTCATTCTGCAGTATATGCGTATGCAGGCGGAAATTGCCATTGACACCGCAGACGTCATCGTGTTCCTTTGCGACATCCGCGCAGGACTCACCGCAGACGACCGCGACATTGCCAAAATGCTGTTAAAATCCCGCAAGCCTGTGATCGTAGCCGTCAATAAGATCGACACGATCGGCGCGCCGCCCCCCGAATTTTACGAATTCTATGAGCTTGGCTTTGACGAAGACCCCATCTCGCTGTCTGCCACCCACGGCAGCGGCACGGGCGACCTTCTCGATGCCGTCTTCGATCACTTTCCCGAAGAGGAAGATGAGTTTGAAGAAGACAGCGAACGCATCAAAGTTGCCGTCATCGGCAAACCGAATGCGGGCAAAAGCTCGATCATCAATAAGATCCTCGGCGAAGACCGCCTGATCGTTTCGAACATCGCAGGCACCACGCGCGACGCCATCGACACCGAAGTGGATAACGAATACGGCAAGTATAAGTTCATCGACACCGCAGGCATCCGCCGTCAGAGCCGCGTGGAGGATCGCATTGAAAAGTTCAGCGTACTGCGTGCCAAAATGGCAGTGGAACGCGCCGATGTGTGTGTTCTCATGATCGAC
>JAFQNZ010000067.1 GCA_017395715.1 Clostridia bacterium
GGGCAATGCGGTCGGTGATGCCGTCAAGGGGGCTTTCTTTATCGGCAAGAAAATATTCTAAGGGGGCATCGTCCTCGCCCGCGCTTTCGTTTAAGGATGCCACAGGACCTGTGGCGGCAATCGCTTCTGCTACCTCCTCGGGGGATAGCCCAACCAGCTCGGCAATTTCAAAGAGGGAAGGCTCTCTGCCGTGTTCTTTGGCAAAACCCTCCGCCGCTTTCATCACCTGAAGTCCCGTGCTTTTTAAGCGGCGTGAGACTTTCACCATGCCGTCATCGCGCAGGAAGCGTTTGATCTCGCCGATGATCAAGGGGACGGCGTAAGTGGAGAACATACAGCCAAGATCAAGTCGAAAGGCACGTGCTGCTCTGAGAAGCCCGATCGAGCCGATCTGCACAAGATCCTCATATTCCACGCCGCGCCCGACAAAGCGCGAAGCGCAGCTTCGCACAAGACCCATATTGGAAAGCATCAGTTCCTCAAGAACACTTTCATCTCCCTCGGAGAGTTTTTGTAAGAGCGCAAGGTTGTCGGGCTTTGCCATGTTTTTTGCTCGCTTTCTTTGGCTTATTCGGAGAATTTGAAGGTTATGTAAAGGGTTGTCCCTTTGCCGAGAGTCGATTTCACTTTGAATGCGTGAGACATCGCCTGCATAATGGGAAAGCCCATGCCGCCACGCTCTCCCGAAGGGTCGGTGGTGAACAGCGGCTGCATCGATTCTTCAATCGAGGCAATGCCGCAGCCTGTGTCGCGGATTTTTACCTTCATACTGCGGTCGTCATACAAAACCGCCGTCATGGTGATCTTACCGCCTTGATTTTTATAAGCGTGCACCACGGCGTTGGTGACAGCTTCAGATACCACCACGCGAAGGTCGGAAATTTCCTCTACCGTGGGGTCGATCCCTGCCGCAAAGACAGAAAGTGTTTGTCGGGCGAACGCCTCATTTTGCGAAATGGCGTCAAATTCAAGCTTCATACGGTTGATTTCTTTACGTTTCATCTGTTTTCTTCCTTTCACTTCTTTCGATGCGGATCTTTTTTTCAAGCCCCGCAAGGCGCAAAATCTTCATCACTTGAAGGGTAGGGTCGGCAATCACAAGCTCGCCGCCGAGCTCCTGTATGCGGGAGAGTCTTCCAAGAATCAGCCCAAGTCCTGAGGAGTCCATAAAACTGACCTCGGAAAGAGAAAGAACGAGTATTTGCGGTCGATGATAGAAAATGGCGCGGTCGATCTCTTCGCGAAGCGCTTTTGCCGAGTGGTGGTCAATCTCACCGGGAATGCGGATGATCAGCTTGTCCGCTGTTTTTTCACAAAGTATGGAGGGTTTTGCCACGGTGCATATCCTTTCTTTTTTTGTAATAGCATAAAAAAACGGTATCCTTTTTTCAAGGATACCATTTTTTGTATGGGAAATGTTGTCGGATTCTCTGCCGAATTACTTAATTTTTTCGATCGCTTCGTTGATCTTGACAAGGGTCTCGCGGTAGGCGGCAAGCTTGGCTTTTTCGCCTTCGACAACGGCGGCAGGTGCTTTTGCTACAAAGCCTTCGTTCGAAAGCTTCTTTTCAAGACGGGTGATCTCACCCTCGGTCTTGGTCTTTTCGTTTTTCAGGCGGGCAAGCTCTTTTTCAAAGTCGATCATATCGGCAAGCGGAATATATACCGTTGCCTTTTCGGTGACGATCTGTACCGCATCGGAGGCTTCGTAAGCTGTGCCGTAGGAAACGCCCGAAGCGTAAGCGAGCTTTTCAAAGTGAGCCGTTACCGAGGGATTGAAGATGTCATCAGCATCCGAAACGATATACAGCATCGCGCGGCGAGAGGGCGGCACGTTCATTTCGTTGCGGCGAACGCGGATGGCGCGGATGGCGGCAATCACAGCTTCCATCTTCTTTTCTTCTTCGGCAAAGGCAAGCGCATCGGTGTAAGCCGGGTAGTCTGCGATCATGATGCTTTCACCGTCGTGAGGCAGGCTCTGCCAGATCTCTTCGGTGATAAAGGGCATGAAGGGATGGAGCAGCTTGAGTGTGCCCGAAAGGGTGTAGGCAAGCACCTTCAGGCAGGTTTCGTTTGCCTTCGAGCCTTTATCGTTAAGACGGGGCTTGGCAATTTCGATATACCAGTCGCAGAAGATATCCCAAAGGAAGTCGTACAGCTTTGCGAGGGCAACGCCAAGCTCGTAATTATCGAGGTTGACGGTGACTTCTTTGCAGAGGGTGTTGAATTTGGAGAGTAGCCACTTGTCTTCAAGCGCAAGGTCGGCGGTATCGGGCAGGGTGGCGTCTTCTACGGTTAAGTTCATGAGAACGAAACGCGCGGCGTTCCAGATCTTGTTGTTGAAGTTTCTTGCCGCTTCGATCTTTTCATCCGAGAAACGCATATCGTTACCGGGCGAGATACCGGTGGCAAGGGCAAAGCGGAGCGCGTCTGCACCGTACTGATCGATGATCTCAAGCGGGTCGATACCGTTACCGAGCGATTTGGACATCTTTCTGCCCTGCGCGTCGCGGACAAGACCGTGGATAAAGACGGTGGAGAAGGGCTTTTTGCCTACGTGCTCAAGACCCGAGAAAATCATACGCGACACCCAGAAGGTAATGATGTCGTAGCCGGTAACGAGCACGTTTGTGGGATAGTATTTTTCAAGCTCGGCGGTGTTTTCGGGCCAACCCATGGTAGAGAAGGGCCAAAGTGCCGAGGAGAACCATGTGTCAAGCACGTCGCTGTCCTGACGGACGGGGGCACCGCACTTGGGACAAACGGTGATGTCTTCCTTGGAAACGGTCATTTCGCCGCAAGCGTCGCAGTAGAAGGCGGGGATTCTGTGACCCCACCAAAGCTGACGGGAAATGCACCAGTCGAGGATGTTGTTCATCCAGTTGAAGTAGTTCTTGGAGAAGCGCTCGGGCACGAAGCTGATCGAGCCGTTTTCCACAGCTTCGATGGCGGGCTCGGCAAGGGGCTTCATCTTCACGAACCACTGATCGGAGGTGAGAGGCTCAACCGTGGTGCCGCAACGGTAGCAAACGCCGACGTTGTGATCGTGAGGAACGACTTTGACAAGATAGCCTTCGGCTTCAAGATCAGCAACAAGAGCCTTGCGGCAAGCGTAGCGATCCATGCCGTTGTACTTGCCGGCATAGGCGTTCATGGTGGCATCGTCGTTCATGACCTTGATCTGCTCAAGATCGTGTCTTTGACCCACAAGGAAGTCGTTGGGGTCGTGTGCGGGGGTGATCTTCACGCAGCCTGTACCGAAGCCGATCTCCACGTAATCGTCGGCAATCACGGGGATTTCTCTGCCCACAACGGGGAGAATGAGGGTCTTGCCGATGAGATGCTTCATGGCTTCATCATCGGGGTTGACCGCAACTGCGGTATCGCCGAACATGGTTTCGGGACGGGTGGTGGCAACTTCCACATAGCCGTCTTCACCCTTGATGGGGTACTTGATATGCCAGAAGAAGCCGGGCTGGTCTTTGTATTCGACCTCGGCGTCAGAGAGAGCGGTGAGGCAGTGAGGGCACCAGTTGATGATGCGGTGGCCGCGGTAGATCAGACCCTTATCGTAAAGATTGACGAACACTTCGCGCACAGCCTTGGAGCAGCCTTCGTCCATGGTGAAGCGCTGTCTTGTCCAGTCGCAGGAGGCGCCGAGCTTTTTCAGCTGGCTTGTGATGCGGGATTCGTAGGTGTCTTTCCAACCCCAAACGCGCTCAAGGAATTTTTCTCGACCGAGGTCATAGCGCGAAAGACCTTCGTCAACGCGGAGTCTTTCTTCTACCTTGATCTGTGTGGCAATGCCGGCGTGGTCGGTGCCGGGCAGCCAAAGGGTGGAATAGCCCTGCATTCTCTTGTAACGGATGAGAATGTCCTGCAGGGTTTCGTCAAGGGCGTGACCCATGTGAAGCTGACCTGTTACGTTGGGAGGGGGAATGACGATCGAAAAGGCGGGCTTTCCGTCATCGACCTGAGGGGTAAAATAGCCTTTTTCTACCCAAGTGGCATACAGACGGTCTTCCAGCTCCTTGGGCGAATAGGTTTTGGCAAGTTCTTTTTTCATAACCTTTTTCCTTTTATGTGATTTTGTTTTTGACAGTAAAAAAACGCCTTTTGCTCCAACACAGGACGCAAAAGACGCGCGGTACCACCTGAATTTGCGCCAAAAGACGCACACTCTTTTCCGCTTAACGCGTGGGATCACGGCTTTGACTACGGCATTCCGGTAAGAACGCAATCACCAAAGCGGCTCGGGGATGACTTCTTCTCTTCGTGGGTACGGTGCTTACAGCCGATGACACCGCTCTCTGTGACCTCGTTTACAGAATACTCTTTCCCGTCCATGCCTTTACGATTACAAATCAGTATAGCATTTTTTTATTCGGTTGTCAAGGTTTTTTTGCAAATCGTTTGACGGGTAAATGCCGATGTTGTTGTCGAGGACGTCGCCCCCTACGGCGCAGAGACGCTTTTTTCTCAATCAAGGATTTTTTTTCGTAGGGGCGCACCCGTGTGTGCGCCCGTGATAAACAAGTTTTGATAAGCTATATTTGATTCTAACGGGCGCACACACGGGTGCGCCCCTACACATTCATTTTGAATTTGACGGTAAGAGGGATTCCTTTTTCGAAAAACTTTGTGTGAATCGTGAAACCTTTCTTGCTTTTTTGCGTAATATATGATAGAATATAACATCATGGGTTTCTATACTTATTTGTGAAAAGGGGGCGCTGTATGGAAGATTTTTTGTTAAAGCGGGCATGGGCGGAAGTGGATCTTGACGCCATTTGCCACAATTACCGTCTCATTCGCGCGACCCTGCCCAAGGAAACCAAGCTTTGCTGTGTGATCAAGGCGAATGCCTACGGTCACGGCGCTGTGACGCTGGCGCGCTGTTACGAACAGGTGGGCGCGGATTTTCTTGCCGTTTCGAACCTTTCGGAAGCCCTTGAGCTTCGGTATGAAAAGATCAAGCTTCCGATTCTGATTCTCGGCTATACACCGCCCGAAGCGGCAAAAGTGTTATATGAAAACAACATTTCGCAGTGTGTATTTTCGCCCGACTATGCGAGATCGCTTGCTAATGCGGCGCGTCTTGCGGGTGTTTCGGTCAAGGCGCATATTAAGGTGGACACCGGTATGGGGCGGCTTGGCTTTGCGCTCCGCCGCGAAGAAGATTTGCCTCTCTGTCGGGATGCCATTGGCACATCCCTTACCGACACGGCGCTTGTTGCCGAGGGCATTTTCACCCACTTTGCTTCTGCTGATGAGGGAGATGCGGGGGAAGAATTTACCAAAGAGCAGCTTTCGCTTTTTATACGCTTGACAGAGCAATTACAAGACAAGGGCATTTCGTTTGCCATTCGCCATGCCGCAAACTCGGCGGCAACGCTTTGTTACCCTGAAGCCTCACTCGACATGGTGCGCGCGGGGCTGGTGCTGTACGGCATAGCACCCTCTTCGTGTGTTGCAGGCAACCGACTTATGCCTGCTCTTGAAGTAAAAACCGTGATCTCGCATATCAAAACGCTCTCACAAGGGGAGAGTGTCAGCTACGGACGCAGCTTTGTGGCAGACAAAGCCATGCGCGTTGCCACGCTTCCGATTGGATATGCCGACGGGCTTTGGCGCGCCGCGGGGTCGGTAGGACACCGCGTGTGGGTGTGCGGACGGTTTGTACCGATTATCGGCCGCATCTGCATGGACCAGTGTATGATCGACGTGAGCGACATTCCCGATGCCAAAGAAGGCGATACCGTTACTGTATACGGCGGTGCAGGGGAACGTGTGGCTTCACTTGCCGAAAAGCTCGGCACGATTCCTTACGAGATTCTTTGCGCGATCGGTGAGCGCATTCCGCGCGTGTATATTGAAAACCAAAAAGCCGTTTCGGTATTCGACAGAATTTTACCTTGATGACAATACAGGAGATAGAGAAAGATGGAAATCAAAAAAGATCATTTGAATTTTGCCGTTGGTCCCGTGCCGATGGAAGAGAGCCTGATGGCGCTTGGCGCTGAGCCGATCCCGTATTTTCGCACGGCTGATTTTTCCGCTTTGATGAAAGAAAATGAGCGTCTGATGAAGCAGTTTGTACACGCCGAAGAGGGCGCGAGAGTTGCGTTCTTGACAGGCTCTGGTACTGCTGCCATGGAAGCTTCGGTTGCAGGGCTATTTTCTAAGAATGACCGTCTGTTGATCGTCAACGGCGGTAGCTTCGGTCACCGCTTTTGCGAAATTTGTGACGTTCACGGCATTCCCTACGAGGCAATCGGGCTTTCTGTTGGCGAATCTTTGAAGCCCGAACATCTTGCGCCCTATGAGGGAGGCGATTTCACCGGTTTTTTGGTGAATATGGGTGAAACCTCCACAGGCGTTCTTTATGATATGCCGATGATTGCCGACTTTTGCCGCCGCAATCATCTCTCGCTTGTGGTAGATGCCATCAGCACCTTCCTTGCCGATGAGATCGACATGGCAGCGCTCGGCGCGGACGTTGTCCTCACCGGCTCGCAAAAGGCGCTTGCCGTTGCCCCCGGTGTTTCTGTTGTGGTGCTTTCGCCCCGCGCGGTAGAGAAGATTTATGCGTCGAAGCCCGTGTGCTATTATCTTGACTTGAAAGCCGCGCTTGTGAACGGCGAGCGTGGACAAACCCCCTTTACGCCTGCAGTCGGCATCTTGATTCAGCTGAACAAACGCCTGTGCGATATTGAAGCCGAGGGCTTTGAGAATGCGCTTGCCAAGACCCGTGCCGTTGCTGAGGACTTCCGATGCCGCATTGCAAAATACCCGTTTGTTTTGGCAACCGACTCGCCCTCAAATGCGGTCACACCGCTGACGCCCAAGAATCCCGATCTTTCGGCGTACCGTCTCTTTGAGATTCTGAAAGAAGAATTTGACATCATCATTTGCCCCAACGGCGGGGACCTCAAAGACAAGCTCTTCCGCGTGGGTCACATCGGACATCACACGATCAAAGACAACGATATTTTGTTCGAAGCGCTTGACGCCCTTGTGGCAAGAGGCGTGATCTCTTAAATAGACAAAAAAGACAGGTGAAATAATTATGACAAAAGTCATCACATACGGAACCTTTGACTTACTTCATTTCGGTCACGAAAATCTTCTGCGCGCCGCAAAAGCACTCGGCGATTATCTGATCGTTGGCGTAACGAGCGAGGATTTTGACCGCTCACGCGGCAAACTGCTCGTTCAGCAGTCGCTTGCCGAGCGTATGGCGGCGGTAAAGGCAACGGGACTTGTGGACGAAGTGATCGTGGAGGAATACGAAGGGCAGAAGATTGACGATATCAAGCGCTACGGCGTGGATATTTTCACGGTCGGTTCTGACTGGAAGGGAAGATTTGACTACCTTTCGCCTTTTTGCAAGGTGGTGTATCTTTCACGCACCGAGGGTGTTTCGTCCACCGAGCTGCGCAGCAAGGGCAGAAATATGTCGCTTGGCGTGGCGGGCGTTTCTGCATCGCTTCACAAATTCATGGAAGAGAGCCGTTACATCAGCGGATGCGAGATCACGCATCTTTTTGCCGATGGCGACGCACTCGACATGCAAATACCCGAGACCGTTTCGGTAACCGATACCTATGAAAACCTTTTATCCTCGGTGGACGCGGTGTATGTGAACACCTCGCCCGAAAGACGTTATGCCTATTCGAAAATTGCTCTGGAAAAGGGCATTCACGTGTTGTCCGAAACGCCTGTGGCGCTGACGGCAAAGGAGGCAGAAGAGTTATATGCACTTGCCAAAGAAAAGGGCGTGATCTTCTGCGAGGGCTTAAAGACCGCTTATTCGCTCGCCTTTCAGCGTATGGTTTTGCTCCTTCGCGGCGGTGCGATCGGATCTGTCAAGAGCGTGGAGGCGACTTGTACAAGCCTTGCCCCGGCACATTCGCCATGGCTGTTTGATACGACCCGCGGCGGCGGTGCGCTTGCCGAATGGGGCTCGTATGTGATCTATGCCGCGCTTTCGCTTCTCGGAAACAAACCCGAATCGATTCGCTACATCACAAACAGCAAGGAAGACGGTGTGGACCTTTACACCAAGCTTTTGATGCTTTACCCCAAAGCCGAAGCGACCTTGAAAGCCGGTATTGGCGTGAAGAGCGAGGGCGAGCTGATCATTTCGGGCACCAAAGGCTACATATATGTTCCTGCGCCCTGGTGGAAGATGGACTATTTTGAAGTCCGCAAGGAGGATATTCGCTTAAACCGCAAGTATTTCTATCCCTTTGAGGGAGAGGGCATCCGCTATGAACTTGCCGAGTTTATCAAGGGCATTCAGAGCGGCAGCCGCGCAGGACTTCTTGCCGAGGAAGATAGCATTGCCATTGCGGGCGTGATGGAAGACTTCCTTTCGGGCAAGGGACATATCACCAAAATCTAAACACAGGCGGAACGGCTATGATAGACAACAAACAAACAGCAAGGCATTTGATTGCGCTGCTTGGGGCGGAGCTTCTTGGCAAAGAATTTGCCGAAATGCTCAGCGAAGAGGAGATCAAAGAGATCTACACGCTCTCCAAAGCGCATGACCTTGCGCATATTGCAGGGGATGCACTTTCTCGCGCAGGGCTTCTTCAAGGAGAAGCGGTGAAAGCCTTTCAAAAGTGGCAGTATCTTGCCCTTTACCGCTATCAGCGCGTGTCGTATGAAATTTCCGAGCTTCGCCGTGTGCTGAATGACGAAAAAATCCCCTTTATGCCGCTGAAAGGCACGGTGCTTCGCGAGCATTATCCTGACCCTGCCATGCGCACCAGCGTGGATATTGACATTTTGGTGCATGGTGAGGATCTTGAACGGGTCAAAAATCTGTTAATCGAAACGCTTTCTTACCGCTTTGACGTGGAAGAAGGGCATGATGTCAGCTTTTTTGCACCGAGTGAATTACACGTGGAGATCCACTTTGCGCTCTGCGATGAAAAGGACAAGCGTACCCTCTCACTGGGCGACCCGTGGGAGAATGCACACCTCAAAGAGGGAAGCCTTTACGAATACGAAATGACGAACGAATTTTTCTATGCCTACACCTTGGCACACGCCGCCAAGCATTTTTACGTGGGCGGGTGCGGTATCCGTCCGTTTATGGATATGGTGGTCATGCGCCGTTCGATGCCGCGCGATGAAGGCAAGGTGAAGGCGCTTCTTGACAAAGCGGGTCTTTCGGCTTTTGCCGCGTATGCCGAAAAGCTGTGTGATTATTGGTTTTTTGAAGCTGACTGCGATGAAACGATCGCGTTCATGGAGGAATACCTTTTGGCAGGCGGTGCGTTTGGCACGGTGGAAGGGTATATTGTTTCGATTCAAGGCGACAAGGGCGGCGCGTATTATTTCTGGCGCAAGGTGTTCTTGCCCTATAAGAGCATGAAAAAGCAGTTTCCCGTGCTTAACAAATGCCCGATTTTGCTTCCGTTTTGCCACGTGGCAAGATGGTTTGCCATTGTATTTACCTCTCGCCGCAAAAAAGCAGCAGCGCAGATGAAGGCAAGCCAGTCTCTTGACGGGGAGAAGACCAAGAAAATCGTGGACTTGCAGAAAAAGCTGAAACTTGGTTGATTTGTAAACAAATTTTTTTGACTTTTCGATGCCCTCCTCATCCGTCACCGTTGGTGCCACCTTCTCCCCCGGAGAAGGCTCTGGCGGAAATCGTCATTCTCTTGCATCAATTTTGATTCTCTTTTACTTGATTGGTTGAGGATGCGTTTTTGTCAAGACCTTCTCCGGGGGAGAAGGTGGCTTTTGCGCAGCAAAAGACGGATGAGGAGGGCGCTATATTGATGAAAAACCTTGGATAACAATACACAATAGAGTTTTGCTAAAATAAGTGAAACATTTTTTCTCAGAAGCTTAATTAAAAACAAAAATTTTTTCAAAAGCGTGTCATATTTGGGATACAAATGCCGTCTTTAAAAGTGAAAGGATGTGACAGTCTGAAGAAACTTGTGTTACTTATTTCGATTCTTACGATTCTGCTTTTGACGGCATCCTGCGGGCGTGACAGTGTAACAACCAC
>JAFQNZ010000068.1 GCA_017395715.1 Clostridia bacterium
CATCCTTCTTCTGGATGTTACTCCGCTGTCACTTTCCATCGAGACCATGGGCGGAATTGCAACCCGTCTGATCGAGAGAAATACTACGATCCCGACAAAGAAGAGCCAGATCTTCTCAACAGCAGCAGATAACCAGACTGCAGTAGACATCCACGTCATGCAGGGCGAAAGAGAAATGGCTGCCGGCAACATCACACTCGGCAGATTCGTGCTCGACGGCATTCCCGCCGCACCCCGCGGTGTTCCGCAGATCGAAGTTACCTTCGATATCGATGCCAACGGTATTGTTAACGTAACCGCAACCGATAAGGGTACGGGCAGAGAACAGCACATCACCATTACCTCTTCCACCAACATGAGCCAAGAGGATATCGACCGCGCTGTGAAGGATGCGGAAAAGTTCGCTGACGAAGACAGAAAGATGAAGGAAGCGATTGAAACCAAGAACCGCGCTGAATCCTTGGTGTTCCAGACCGAAAAGACTCTTGCT
This sequence comes from Clostridia bacterium, assembly GCA_017395715.1. GTDB lineage: Bacteria > Bacillota > Clostridia > Oscillospirales > CAG-272 > RGIG1993. Next base: position 491 of record JAFQNZ010000068.1, read on the forward strand.
GACATTGGCGACAAGCTTTCGGATGCCGACAAGGCAGACGTGACCGCTGCTGCCGAAACCTTGAAGGAAACTCTCAAGGGCGGCGATACCGAAGCCATCAAGAGAGATTCCGAGGCGCTTGAGCAGGCATTCTACAAGCTCTCCGAAAAGCTCTATCAGCAGCAGGGCGGCGCACAGGGCTTTGATCCCAATGCAGGTGCAGGCGGTTACGATCCCAATGCAGGCGGTTTTAACGGCGGCTCTTACGACGCTGATTTTGAAGATAAATCCGGAAACTGAATCAAAACATAAGCCCGAAGGCGGTATTTTACCGCCTTCGGATTTTGGCTGTCAATAGGTAAAGTGAAAGAAAGGCATGATAGATCATGGCTGAAAATAAACGCGACTATTATGAGGTGCTTGGGCTTGCCAAGGGCGCAAGTGACGACGAGATCAAAAAATCCTACCGCCGTCTTGCCAAGCAGTACCATCCCGATATGAATCCCGGCAATGAAGAAGCGGAAAAGAAATTCAAAGAAGTGAACGAAGCGTATTCTGTGCTTTCGGATGCTGATAAGCGTCAGAAGTATGACCAATTCGGTCACGCCGCATTTGACCCTGCCTCGGGCGGAGGTTACGGCGGTTTTGACGGCGGCTTTGGCGGCTTTGACATGGGAGATTTCGGCAGTATTTTTGAGAATATTTTCTCGGGCGGCGGCTTCTCTTCGCAAAGACGAAACGGACCTTCGCGCGGTGACGACATTGAAATGCGAGTTTCGATCAGCTTTGAAGAAGCGGCATTCGGTTGCAAGAAAGAAATCTCGTTCAATAAGATCGATAAATGCTCGAAGTGTAACGGCAGCGGTGCCGCCGAGGGCAGCACGGTTGAGACCTGCTCGACCTGCCGCGGCTCGGGTCAGGTACGCACCACACAGAGAACCATTCTCGGTATGATGCAGAGCACCGGTCCTTGCCCCACCTGTAACGGCTCGGGCAAGATCATCAAAAAGCCCTGTGAGGCTTGCCGCGGCAGTGGCAGTCTCAGAGTGAAGAAAAAGCTTGAAGTTTCGATTCCTGCGGGCATTGACGACGGACAGAGCATCGTGCTTCGCGGTCAGGGTCACGAGGGCAAACACGGCGGCGGAGCAGGGGATCTTTACCTTGTTGTTGCCGTTGGCAAGCATGAGATCTTCACCCGAAACGGCACGAACATTTACTGCGATGTGCCGATCACCTTTAGCGAGGCGGCGCTTGGCGGTGACATTACCGTGCCTACGCTGCTTGGCGATACCACATACAAAATTCCCGAAGGCACGCAGACCGGCACGCGTTTTACCATGCGCGGCAAGGGTCTTTCTGCCATCAACTCGCGCGCGGTGGGCGATCTTGTTTTCACAGTTGTGGTGGAAACACCCAAGAATCTGAACTCAGAGCAGAAAGAGCTTCTGCGTAAATTCTCGGGCAGTACCGAGGAAAAATACGCTTCGCGCCAAAAATATTTTGACAAACTCAAACGCATCTTCAAAAAGAAGTAAAAGAAAGGATGTAAACAATGGATTGGTCACAAATCAAAGTGAAATGTTCCCACGCCGATCTTGACCGCGTGGTTGCCATCATGAGCATGGTGGATTCGGGTCTTATGATCGAGGACTATTCGGATATTGAAGAAAACCTCATGCAGGTTTACGGGGAACTCATCGATGACAGCATTCTGAAAGCAGACAAGGATGTTTGTTTTGTCAGCTTCTTTTTGCCCGAGGTGAAGGAC
>JAFQNZ010000009.1 GCA_017395715.1 Clostridia bacterium
ATGACACGGGCGGGCCTTGCTTTTTTGACATTTTTGTCTGTATCGAAAAGTAGGGGAGGATATCATCCTCCCGCTTCTTTTGATCATGTCATATCTTGGCGGGAGGATAATATCCTCCCCTACGGAAACATTTTTGAAATCGTTGTCATATTTTGCTATCGTTTGCCGTCTATAAAGGTGAAGAAAAATGACGGACAGTCAAATATTTTCGTTTTTTTCTTTGATTGGTCGAAAAAAATACGGATTCTTATTTACATTTTTGTTTTTGTGCGTTATAATGGTACTGTAGATAGTTGTTTATTTTGTTTGACATATAGAAAGGAGTTTGTTATGAAAAAGCTGTTTGTTGTTTTATTGATTGCCATTTTCATCTTGGCTCTTGCCGCGTGCGGCGGTGAAGCTTCATCTACCACACAGGGTGCGGACACCACAACACCTGCTGTTACAACGCCTGCTGTTACAACGCCTATGACGACAACGGCGGTAGAGATTACAACCACCGCGCCCATGACCACACAGGTGAAAACGCCCGAGACGACCTTGCCGGGTATTGATATTCTGTACGGCGATGAAGCAGACCGCGCGATTGATCCCGATTGGAACGAGGGTCATTCGATTGCTTTTAAGAACACCGACGCAGCCCTCGACTTTAACATGGTGCTTATGATCAAAATGGTAGAAAGCAAGAATCCGATCTATGAAGAGCTTGTCATAACGGATTTCGATTCTCCTCTTGATGATACCCTGTATGAAGGCAGGATCAATCCCAAATACCGTTTTGTTGTGACGGTCGACGGACAGGATATTGAGATCGAACGCTTTTTGGTTCTTAGCCAAACACAGGGAGGCAGTATCCGCATGGACTTGGGTGAAGATTTTGTTTACCCTGTCGATTGGAATCAAAAAGGCGGTATCGACGTGCGGCTTCGGATTTACGACGTAAGCACGGATGAGGTTGTGTATTATGCGTGGTTCACCGATCCCCGATATGACGATCTGTACTACTTTGCTCCGCCGGAACACCCGCCGATCATATTCACCTCGTCTACGGTTGAGTGAACGGACGTTATCCCGATCAGCGAACCGGACGGATATGAAAAGCTGTTTGACGCACCAAGTGAATATCAGCTTTCAGAAATTGCGCTCTTCCAAGAATTTCAATAAAATTTTTCAACCAAGCCTGCCGCATGGTAGGCTTTTTGTTTATTTCGTTTGTTTTAAGGCGCAGTTTTTGGTGTATTTGTCTATAAATTTTCTTTTCTTCGTAGAATAGTACAATCGCGCAAACTTGCAATTGCGAGAGTTTTATGTTATAATAAATTGATTTAGTATCGTTGTTGATGACATTTACGGTACAAATATTCAGAAAGAAGGGTAATAATATGAAAAAAGCACTTTTGGTTCTTGCGGTTCTTCTTGCTGTCGTGCTCGCGCTTGCTTCTTGCGGCGGCAGTGAAACTACCACAACGGCAAACACCGGTGCGAACACCACGCCTGCGGGAACTGTTGCCACAACGCCGGAAAAGCCTGCAGCGTCCACGCCGGCAGACACCACGAAAAATCCCGGTGTGACCACGCCTTGGATCGATCCTAACGTGGAACCCATCGTGACAGACGATTACACCGCGATCCCCCATGAATTTGAATGGGTGGTTGACAACAGCGTTGACTTTTCCAAATTCACCTATTCCGGCACCGGTATGGAAATCAGCCAGACAATTTCGAGAAAGTACAACGGCTGGGCCAAGAATTACATCATGGTGGATGCTGACGGCAAAACTGTAACACTCACCAACACAGAAGTGAAGAAACTCACCACGGTCGGCGCGATCGTGACAGAAGACAAAGCTGCCAAGGCTGTGGACATCCTGCTTCAGCCGATTGATGCAAAGCTTGAATCCTCGTGGGCTTCGGTGACTGCCAAAGCAGGCGGATATCTGATGTTTGATTTCACCACCAACTTGACCTCCGAATTTTGCGTTACCGTTACCGACAAGGCGGGCGGCTCTGCCTCCTCTGCTGTTTACAAGCAGCCCGATATTACCGTTAAGGGCGAAAACGGCACATACACGGGCATTGCAAAATGCACCGTTCCGCAGGCTGTCGGCAAGACCTATTACATCAACATTTGCCTGGATAACGGCACGACCTATCCTGTGATGACAAGCATTCCCGTTACCGTGACTCCTCCTAAATACGAAAGCGAATTCTCGCTTCTTTTTGAAGGTGACTGGGAGCTTGTGAAGAGAGAAGACTATCTCTCCGACCTCATCGACCTCTTCTACAACGCATATCCGAGACTGTATGCCCGTTGGGGTGTTGGCGACCCGAACGTTCCCAAGACCATTACCTTTGTAGCGGACAAGAACTATGACGGCGTTGCTTACTGTGCAGGTACCATAGTTTGTGTATCCACCAACTATGCGAACCAAGCTCCTTACGATATCGGCTTCTTCTCGCATGAAATTACCCACTCGGTTCAGCAGTACGGCGGTAAGCTGAACTACGATAACGGCGGCACTTATAACGGCGTTACCTATGACGCTTGGTGGACTGAAAACATGGCTTCCTACGGCGGCTTCCGTTACTTCCACTGGGGCTATTCCACCAAGTATATCCAGTTCTACGATGCCGAAAAGTTTAAGAACTGGGGCGAAAACTACGAAGGCTACGGCGACGGCTGCCAGGTGTTCCTCTCTTACCTCGACTGGAAGTTCCCGACCATCGATAAGAACGGCAACGGAAAAGCTGATCCCGATGAACTCGGCGTGATCGACAGAATCAACTACGTGATCAAAAATACCGACAAAGAGATTTACGATACGCCCACCAACCCCAACACACCGTTCAGCAAGGCTGTTTACGATGCAACAGGCGGCAAGTATGACTGTCTTGACGCGATCCGTGCGGTTTATAAAGAAGACATTGAAAGCGGCGCATTCCGCGTAACCGGCTTCCGTGACTATAAGGATAACTGGATCACCGAAAACATCCAGGGTGTTCCCAATCCTACCTATCCCATGTGGGAACCTGCTGTGAAGGGCGATAAGACAAATCCTGCTCTTGAAGCGCTTGTGCTTGAAGGCAACAACCTTGCCAAGGGTGCAACCATCGTTGAATTCTCGGCAGAAGCTTCGAGAAACCCGATCGCAAATCTCCTTGACGGCGATGTCAAGACCTTCTGGCACGGCTCGGCAAGCTCGATCGGCGACTACAAGTATCAACTCAAGGACATTTCGCACAGCGCTGTGATTGACCTTGGTGAAGTGAAGAGCTTTAATACCTATACCCTCGTTAACCGCGGCTATGATTCCTCCAACAAGCTGTTCAACACCAAGGAATGGGAGATCCTCATTTCGGAAGACGGCAAGACTTGGACGTCTGTTGACTATCAGAAAGACAACACAGCCGATGCGATTTCGGTGAATGTTGGCGCACAGTCGGCAAGATATATTGAGCTTCGTATCTATACGCCCGACAAGAGCAATACCGGCAACGTCAGAATCCAGGAATTCATGATCTTTGATCAGAAGTAAAATTCAAATGAAAAGGGCAGAGAAGACATTCTCTGCCCTTTTTTGATTCAAAAATACCGCTTTCTTTATGGCGTATCCCGTTTTTTTATACCGATAAGGAAAAAGTGCATGAAAAGAGAGTTGCAATGCCGATTTTTTTGTGCTATAATGACAGAAGACGGAGTACCGTTAAAATTGAAAAAAGAGGTGTTTATATGAAGAGAATATTACCGCTGATTCTGCTTGTGATCTGTCTTGCGCTTGCACTTGTTTCTTGCGGCGAAGAAACCACAACAGAACCTGATGTGACCACAACAAAAGGTTTGGGTATTGTTGAAACCCCTGCGGACACAACAACCGCCATAACACCCAACACCGAAACGCCGGGTGTATCCACCGCTCCCACCGATCCGGATGTTGAACCGATCGTGACCGACGACTACACCGCCATTCCCAACAAGTTTGAATGGGTCTCCGACGATGACGTTGACTATTCTCAGTTCGACTATTCCGGCACGGGTGCCAAAGTTGTCAGCACGCTTGACGGCAAGTACAACGGCTGGTCGAAGACTTGGAATCTGATCGGCGCCGATGGCAGCAAGAGTGAAATCGCCAAGATTGATGTCAGAAAGCTGCAGACCGTAGGCGTGAATGTAACCGAAGATAAAACTGCCAAGACGGCTGTGTTTGATTTTGTTGAGATCGTTTCCAAAGTAGAACCCGCATGGAAATCGGTAACCGCCAGAGCAGGCAGCTATTTGATGTTTGAATTCACCACCAATATGTCCGGCAGTTACTACATGACCGTAACCGCCAAGGAAAACGGCACGAAAGCGTCTGCCGCTTATACGCAGGACGGTGTTACCGTTACGGGTGCAAACGGCAAATACACAGGTATTGCCAAATGCACCGTTCCGTATCAGCCCGGCAAGACCTTCTACATCAACATTTGTCTGGATGACGGCGCTACTTATCCGATTGCCGCTACCGTTCCGGTCACCATCACCACCGCCAAATATGACAGTGATTACAGACTGCAGTTTA
>JAFQNZ010000069.1 GCA_017395715.1 Clostridia bacterium
AGCAGGGGCGCTTGTGTGCGGCACGCCTATGATATGCACCGCCCTTCGGGACGGTAAGCAAAAGCCGCTTATCGTGGTGGCGGCGTCCGATATATCCGACGGGACGCGAAAAAAGCTGACGGATAAATGCTCGTACCCTACGGTGAACATTTTTTCGCAATCAATTTAAATTATCTCCTATTTTTTGTAAGATTTGGTAGGTAAATCCTGTCTATATAGGTGAAGGGATCCCAAAACGAAAGAGGTGACTCGCGCATGAATGCACGCATGGATGACAACAAGATTATAGCGCTTTATTTTGAACGCTCGGAGGATGCCATTGCAGAGAGCGAGAAAAAATACGGCAAATACTGTTATAAGATTGCCAAAAACATCCTCACCTCGCATGAAGACGTTGAAGAATGCGTCAGCGACACTTGGCTCAAAGCGTGGGGTGTGATTCCCCCGCAGCGCCCGAAGAAGCTTTCGGCGTTTTTCGGCACGATCACGCGCAATCTGGCGCTCAATCGTGTGGAATCTATCTTTGCCGAAAAGCGTGGCGGCGTGCTTTTGCCAATCCTTGACGAGCTTGCCGAGATCCTGCCTGCCGACGGCGGCGAAGAGGAAACGGTGGATGCCATTGTGATGAAGGATGCCATCAATTCTTTCCTCGCTTCCCTTTCGCCCGAGGTGCGAAAGATCTTTTTGCAGCGCTATTGGTATTGCCGCTCGGTGAAAGAGATTGCGCGCGATTTTGGTCGCAGCGAAAACGACCTGTACGTGATCCTGCACCGTACCCGAAAGGATTTTAAGGCACACCTTGACAAAAAGGGTGTTTACCTGTAGAGAATAGGAGGTTACCATGAAAAACAAAAAACTGCTTGATAATTTTTCTCTCGTGGATGAAAAATATGTGGAAGAAGCCGACCCCGACCGCAATCGAAAGAAAGCACCACTCTGGTGGAAACGATTTGCCTATATTGCCGTTGCTGCCTGTTTGATGCTTGTGATCGTTTTGCCGATCATGTTTGGCGGTGGGCATGAGAGTGTGCCTGTGGCAACCGGTGCGAGTACGACCGCTGCGGCTGAAGGAACTCAGGCGATCGGAACCGTACCGAGCCACTTGGCGCAGTACAAGGACAGTCCATACTACCCTTTGATTGAAAAATTAGATGCTTACTACCAAGAACAGAATCGCCATGACAATTGGGAAGGTGGGGATGATGTCTTGGGAGGCGATGTGACCATGGGTTCCGTGATGACAAACGCTCTGCCCGATCCGGTTGTAACGGTACCGAGTGTTGGCGCACCTGATACACCCGATGACCCCGATTTGCCCCCCGATATCACCGACAACCAAGTCAAAGGTGTCAGCGAAGCCGATCGGATCAAGCGCACCGCTACGCATATTTTTTATTTGAGAAATCTCAGCAAGATCGAAGCCTATACGATCAAAGGGCTTGACTCTTCCTGCGTGGGCTCGTTCAGCTTTTCAAGCGCTGATTGCGAAGGATTTTATCTGCTTGACGGTGGAAAAAAGATTCTAATCGTGGCAAATTCCCACAATGACAGACTCGCACAAACCTTGCTGATTCTTCTTGACGTGAGTGATCCCACGCAAATGAAGGAGATCAAGCGCGTGGCTGTGAGCGGTTACGTGTCCGACTCGCGCGTATCAGACGGCTCGATTCTTCTTTTTGCCGATTATTTGATATGGAATCAGCCGGATTAACACGATCCAGGCACTTATGTGCCGGTTGTGAAGGACGGAAACCAAGTGACGCCCCTGCCCTGCGATGATATTATCATGCCCGAATCGATCTCGGGCGTGAGTTACGGTGTGATCTACTCCTTCGATGCCCAAACGCTTGAAGTGGAAGGCAGCAAAGCTTTTCTTTGCGGCATGGGTATGGTTTACGTTTCGCAAAACAACGTCTTTGTGGCGCGTAGCCAAACAAATTTTTACGAGCAGGCGGGCAGACGGTGTTACAATGCCGAAACCACAATTCGTTGTTTCCCTTACGGAAAGGGCAGCTTGGAACAAAAAGGCGTGATCACGCTTGACGGTTACTTGAAAGATCAATACAGCATGGATGAAAAAGACGGTATTTTGCGCGTGGTAACGACGATTGATTGTTTGTCCTATCGGATTAAAAATGAGGATATTGATATAGACCAACCGATGGCGCCCGACACGACAATTCCCGTTCCCGACACGGTCATTCCCGTTCCCGATACGGGATGGTATGACCCGCCGTTGAGCTCGGAAGAAGTGACAGCCGAGATTGCGCCTGTTCTGTCGAAAATGACAGTTGCCGTTATGACAACGGAGGAGCCTTCTGAAGAGGCTGTTCCGTCATGGGATAATTATCTTGGTGCAAGTCTTTACTGCGTATCGCTTGACAGCTTTGAGGTTGTGGCGAGCGTGGAGCGTTTTGCTCCCGACGGCGAAACGGTGCGGTCGGTACGCTTTGACGGTAACTATGCTTACGTTTGCACCTCCGTTTCCTTTACCGATCCTGTGTTTTTCTTTAACCTTTCCGACCTTAACAATATCACCTATACCGACACCGGCGTGATCGAGGGATATTCTTCTTCGCTTGTGAACTTCGAAAACGGCAATCTGCTTGGCATCGGTTATGCGAATACACAAAGCAGCTTGAAGATTGAGATTTGGCGCGAAGAGAACGGCAGCGTGATTTCGGTTGACAAGTACGTGGAAGGCGCATCGTTTGCAGAAGATTACAAAGCGTATTATATCGACCGCGAGAATCAATTGATTGGCATCGGTGTGTACGGTTTCAAAGATGGCAGTTGGACCTATCGCTATCTTCTCCTTCATTTTGACGGCGAAAAGCTTGTGAAGCTTGTGGATTTGAATGACAAACGTTTGGGTCCGCCCTACACCCACCGTGCCGTGTATATCGACGGGTATTTGTATGTTTTCGGTCAGGAGCTTTTCAAGGTGGTTGAAGTGACGATCCCGAATGCGTGAATCAATCATACCCTTCATTCTGAAGCCCCCACATGGGGGCTTTTTGGCATACATTCTCGTGTCATCCTGAGCGAAGAAGGCGACCAAAGGAGGGCGCGCAAAGCGCGGGATCTACGATATTAAGAGCACAAACCCGCCCGAGATCCTGCCAGCGTTTACACTTGGCAGCCCTACGGGTTTCGATTACGCTTCGCTTCACTCAAGATGACACGGGCGGACGATGTGCAATTATGGTTTTTTCAATTTATTTTCTATTTTTTGTAACGTTTGGTATGATAATCCTGTCTAGATAGGTGAAGGGATCCCGAAAGAAAAGAGGTGACTCGCGCATGAATGCACGCATGGAAGATGACAAAATTTTGACATTGTACCGAAATCGGTCGGAAGACGCGATTCGGGAAAGCCGAAAAAAGTATGAAAATTACTGCTACAAAATTGCCAAAAGCATCCTTTCTTCGCACGAGGATGCCGAAGAATGCGTGAGCGATGCGTTTGTGAAAGCGTGGCAATCGATTCCGCCACATAGCCCGAAATCGCTTTCGGCGTATTTGGGTGCGATCACAAGAAACCTTGCCATCAACCGTCTGGAAGCTTCTCTCACTGCCAAAAGGAATGCCAAAATCTTACCGGTCCTCGATGAGCTTGCCGAAATTCTACCCGCAACGGAAGGACAAGAAGAAATGGTGAATGAAATCCTGCTTCGGCAGGCACTCAATTCGTTTTTGGCGTCCCTTCCCTTACAGGCGCGGCGCATCTTTTTACAGCGCTATTGGTATTGCCAAAGCGCCAAGGAGATTGCCAAAGCGTTTGGCATGACCGAAAGCAACGTGCGCGTGCTTCTTCACCGAACCCGAAATGATCTGAAACGCTTTCTTGAACAAGAAGGCATTCTTGTATGATGAAAGACAGGAGGTTGCCATGAAAGACAAAAAACTATTCGATGCGCTTTCGTTTGTGGACGAGGGCTTTATTGAAGATGCAAATCCAGACAAGAACCAAAAGAAAATGCTGCTTTTTTGGAAACGCCTTGCGTATGTTGCCATTGCCGCCTGTTTGATGCTTGTGATCGTTTTGCCGATTCTGTTTATGGGAGAGGGCGCATTGCAGACGCCCGCTTTGTCGAGCAGTGAAAACCGAACGCAAGCGGTCGAAACCCCTCCGGGCCACTTAGCAGAGTACCAAGACAGCCCCTACTATCCTTTGATTGAACGGCTGGATGCTTATTATAATAAAGGTTCGTCCGGTGCGGTGCAGAAGCCTTCCTCGGGTGGAAACGATCCGGCAGAAGCCACCGAGATTGTGGATTTTCCGCTGTTCCCCGATGAAACCTGGACGCCGAGCTTTGCCTATGACTATTCGCCTGAAAAGCCGAAATTTCCCACCAATCTGTCGGAGGGTGTGACCGAATCGGATCATATCGCACATTCCGATACGCATGTTTTTCATCTTACTTTTTCGGAGTCTTTGGATGTATATTCTGCCAACGGTGCAGAATCCAAACTCGTCAGCTCGTTTAGCTTAGAGGGGACGCGTTACGGTGATATGCATCTCTTGAATGGCGGTAAGCAACTTCTGCTCATGGGAACCAACGATTCGAGGACTGTCACAGATCTTCTCTGTTTGGACGTGAGTGATCCTGCCAACATGAAGGAGATCAAGCACATCACTGTGAGCGGTTGGCTTAGGAGCTCCTTCCAAAGTGACGATTCGGTTTTGATCTATACAACGCACGGATTATCCCAAACTCCCGATTTTCACGAAATTGCCTCTTTCGTGCCAACTGTTACGGACGGCAATCAGGTAACTTACCTGCCTTGCGATCACATTATTTTGCCCAAGTCGCTGACATATGCCGAGTACAGCGTGCTCTATTTGTTTGATGCCAAAACGCTTGCGTTTGAGGGTGGCAACGCCTTTTTGGGCGAAACGATGGGCGAGTTTTACGTTTACAATGACCACGTGTTGGTGGCAACGACCGGCAATTTGATTACCAAAACAGAAGGCAGATACGATTTTAAGGGTTCAACGACAATCCACTACTTCCCGTACGGAAACGGAAGCTTTGAACGCAAAGGCACGGTCACGATTGACGGATATTTGAATACGCTCTACAGCCTAGAAGAACACAACGGCATTCTGCGCGTTGTCACGGCGGCGTATTATTTGGCGTACAAGGATTACCGCATACCGTCGACACCGCCGTTCACACCGCCCGAGACGGTGGAAACCACGGCGGATCCCTTTGCCGAAGAGTCGCCCGAGATGGCGGCGGGCGAAGGGGTTGTGATGCTCGGCTGGACCGAGGAAGAGCTTCAGTATTATAACCGTGCGGACGAATACAGCGGTACCAATCTTTACTGCATATCACTCGAAAGCTTTGAGGTCGTGGCATCGCTGGAACGGTTTTCTGAAGACGGTCAGACGCCTCGATCGATATGGTTTGACGGCGACTTGATTCACGTAACCGTGGATGCTCCGTTTGCGAACCAAGTTCATACGATCGATCTTTCGGATCTTTCCAATATCACCTACACAAGCGAGGCAGACGAGGAGCGATATTCCTACGCGCTCCGTTACGACGAGGATACGGTTTTGACGATCGGTTATCAAGAGGGATGGGTGATGAAGATCGGGCTTTGGCGCGAAACCGAAGACGGCTTAGTTTTACTCGATCAATATCTGAAAGAAAACGTAGAACTGGAAGATGAGTATCAGATCTACTATATTGATTTTGACAAGAAGCTGTTTGGATTGTATTTTAGAGAGCATAGCAGCCGCGACGGCTTCGGACAAATGTATATTCTGTTCAGTTTTGAAAGCGGAAAGCTTGCGCGGATCGTCGAAGTGAATGAGGAATTTTTCGGTTGGGATTTCCGTGCCACGTATATCGACGGTTATGTGTATATTTTGGCAGAAGGGTATTTTAAAGTTGTGAAAGCAACCGAGTTCTAATTGTTAAACTTGAAAAGCCCGAGGCATAAATGCCTCGGGTCTTTTGATTTTCTTGCAAAATCCACCTTGACAAACGGAAGAAGTTGTGGTATCATACTTTTGTTCTGAATACACAGAAAAAATGCACAGTAAGCATCACGGAAGCATATTTCGCCTTACGGCGAAGATACCCGCACCCTGCGTCTGACAAGCGAGCTTGTCGATCTTCGGGTGGGGTATGCGAAGCGGATTCGTCGAGCAAAGCTCGCCGAGCCGCGTCTCAAGAAGCTCCGTAGATATGATGCAACACTGTTGCATCAGAATACACAAAAAATGCACAGTATGCATCAAGGAAGCATATTTCGCCTTATGGCGAAGATACCCACACCCTGCGTCTGACAAGCGAGCTTGTCGATCTTCGGGTGGGGTATGCGAAGCGGATTCGTCGAGCAAAGCTCGCCGAGCCGCGTCTCAAGAAGCTCCGTAGATAT
>JAFQNZ010000070.1 GCA_017395715.1 Clostridia bacterium
CAAGCCCCCGCCCTACATCCATGCGACCGTATACCAAATCAAATTTTCACGAAAGGAGCAAAAGACATGGAATACAAACCGCCAAAAAAGCCTGCCGCGGCACTTCTCCTCGTTGCCGTTTTGGCAAGTGCCGCCGCCTCGCTTTTAACCTTTGCCGCCTTCGGCATCGGGCGCGCATATCTTTCACTTGCCGCTTCCCTTTTGTTTTTCGCCCTCTCCTTTCTCATCATCAGCCGCTATGTGGTCTTTGACTGTCTCTATAAACTCGGCGAAGATTACAGCGACTCCTACTTTTCCTGTTACGTTTTTCGCAAAAAGCGTTTTTATTTGGAACACAAAATTGAATTCAACGGCAAGGAAGCACTCATTCTGCTCGATAAAGCAGGCAGAAAGCGCGTGAAAAAACTCCCCTTGCGAAAAGATATGACCTCCAACCTCATCCCCAAGAAACGCTACGCACTTCTGTTTTACGAGGAAAACACCCCCGTATATATCACCGTGGAGCTTGACGAGGGTTTTGCCGCGCTCGTCAAAGCCAAGATCGACCACGCCAAAAAACTCTACCAAGGCAAATAAACCCTGCCCGTGTCATCCTGAGTGGCGCGAAGCAGAACCGAACTTTTTCGTCCGAGATCCCAAACGATGCTTTGCACCGTTTGATCCTCGCTCTGCTCGGATTTCGACTCCGCTCAGGATGACACGGACGAAAAAGCGCCGCAGGCGGGATCTCGGGCAGGTCCAAGCCCAATAAAATGAAAGGATTTCACTATGACATCTCTCTTGATCCGTCTTTTTATCAAAGACCATGAAAACACCAAAAGTGCAACCGTGCGCGCCAAGTACGGAACCCTTGCCGGTGCTGTCGGCATTGTCACCAATATCATCGTGGCGGCGGTCAAATTCGTTGTCGGTATCCTTGCCGGCAGCGTGTCAGTCATGGCAGATGCCGTGAACAACTTTGCCGACGCGGGCAGCTCGCTTGTCACCATGGTGGGCTTTAAGCTTTCGGGCAAGCCTGCCGACAGAAAGCACCCCTTCGGCCACGCGCGCATTGAGTATCTCACAGGCTTGATCGTTTCCTTTATCATCGTGATGCTTGGCTTTACCTTCCTCACCGAATCAATCGGCAAGATCATCAACAAAAGCGAGAGCAACTTTACCCTTGTGGCACTCATCATCCTCGGTGTTTCGATCGTTGCCAAGCTATGGCAGGGTCTTTTCTACCGCAGTATGGCAAAGCGCATTGCGTCCGATTCGCTGAAAGCCTCGGCACAGGATAGCCTCAATGACGTGATCTCAAGTGCCGTGGTGCTGATCGGCGCGCTTGTCGGCAAATTCACCTCGCTTGAAATCGACGGCTACGTCGGCGTGGCGGTGGCACTCTTTATCCTCATCAGTGGTATCAAGCTCGTGATCGAAACTGCCAATCCCCTGCTCGGCGTGCCGCCCGAAAAAGAAACCGTGCAGGCGCTGTCCGACAAGATCCTCTCCTACGAGGGCGTTGTCGGCGTACATGACCTCATCATCCACTCGTACGGCGCCAACCGTATGTTCTGTTCGGTACACGCCGAAGTGCCTGCCGACTGCGACGTGATGCTCAGCCACGATATCATCGACAATATCGAAGAGGATGTGTATCAAGAAATGGGCATCTCGCTCGTCATTCATCTTGACCCCGTCACGGTGGGAGACTCGCGCATTGACGGCATGAAGGACTATCTGAAAAAAATCCTTGCCGAGACTGCACCCAACTTGCATTTTCACGATTTTCGCGCCGTGTTTGGCGTTACGCACGATAATGTTCTCTTTGACCTTGTGCTGCCGATGGATTTTTCGCTCACCGAGGAGGAGATCACAAACCTTGTCACACAGCGTTTTGTGGAAAAATTCCCCAAAGCCATTGTCAAGATCAAGATCGACCGTGACATGAACGATATACTGTAATATAGGTAATGATATGAACAAACGACAAGCAAAAGGCATTTTCGATAACATCAAAATCAAAAAACTCTACCGCGCATCCTTTCCTCGCGCCGAAAGAAAGCCTTTTTCGGTGATCAAACAGATGCAAAAGGAAGGCCGCGGCGACCTTTGGCTCTATGAAGAAAACGGCAAGTTCCTCGGCTTTGCCACCACCATCACCGGCAAGAATGCTGTTTTGGTGGACTATCTCGCCGTGAATACCAATGCGCGCGGCGGCGGTATCGGCTCACAAATGTTGCAGGATTTACGACAGCACTACGGTGACGATAAGCTCTTTTTGGAAATTGAAACCGTCACTCCCCTTGCCGATAACAACGAACAGCGCGAGCGCCGCAAGGCGTTTTACTTAAAAAACGGTATGAAAGAGGTGGGTGTTACCGCCAATATCTTTGAAACCGATATGGAGCTTCTCTCCTTTGGTCTGACCATGACTTTCGAGGAATACCGAAATTTTTACCGCGAGAATTATAACACCTTCGCCGCCGAG
>JAFQNZ010000071.1 GCA_017395715.1 Clostridia bacterium
ACCGTCAACAAGAACAGCGCCGGTCGCCGTACAGTTTCCCGCACCAAGGAAAGGCTTCATAGTCGTGTTAACGCCTTCAGCGATAACAGCCGTACCGGCAGCGATTGCACCGGTAACGGACGAGCTCGCATTATTAAAACGGCCAACGATACCGCCAAAGTTATGGGCACCCGGTTTGTTAACAACGATCGTACCGGTGTTGGTACCGCCGACAACAGTATTTGTGTTGCCAGTGGCGTAACCAAGGATACCGCCAATGTCCATATTATTTGAGGTGTCACCGTTTACGGTGATGGTACCGGTGAATGAACAATTTGTGTAAACGTTGCCAGTGGCGTTAACGTAGCCAATAACACCGCCTACCTGACCGCCGGTAGTAGCGCTTGCTGTGTAGCTACCGGCATACGTACAGTTGGTAAAGGTAGCAGCGTTGGCATAACCAACGATACCGCCGGCGTTGAAGTTTTCCGAAGTTGTTGTGATATCAACATTGGAAACGATGTTTTCGAAAACGGCGCTATTTGAAGCACTAAACGTGATGGTAGCAGCTTTTCTGGCAACATCTTTGGTGGCTGTGTCTGTTTCAGTATTGTTTTCGTAGCGGTAAGAAATCGCACCGTTAATGGTAACATTCTTAACCGTACCGCCGGAAATCGCATTGAACATGGTGTTGGTAATGCCGTTAATCGTATGGTTCTGACCGTCAAATGTACCCGTATAGGTAACATTTGCAGTAGGCATACCGCCGTCCGGAATTGTAACATCAGCATCAAGCGTGACATTATCCGAAGCGGTGAGCTTGCCAAAAACAGTCTTAAGACCCGTACCGGTCGAAACCACATACGTTCCGTCGATCAAAACGAAATCATCGTACTTACCGACGAGAGGCTTCATGGTTGCATTAACACCTTCAGCAATGTCAGCCGTACCGGTAACGGTTGCACCTGTGATTGAACCTTTATTGTTCTTGAAATAACCAACGACACCGCCAAGGTTATGAGTACCCTTTTTGTTAACAACGATCTTACCGGTATTGGAACAGGTAACGACTTTGTTGGTTCCGTTTACCGTGCGGCCAATGATACCGCCAATGTCCATGGCATCCGAGCCGTCACCGTTTACGGTGATGGTACCCGAAAACACGCAGTTGGTGTAAGTGTTGGTACCACTGGTACCATTGTTAACATAACCAACGATACCACCTACCTGACCTTTACCGGTTGCCGTGTAGCTACCGGCATACGTGCAGTTGGTAAAGGTGGCAACCTTCGCATAACCAATGATACCGCCGGCATTAAAATCACTCGAAGTGACAGACTCGATGTTAACGTTGGAAGTAATATCTTCCAGCACAGCGCTGTTTATGGCTTCGCTTGCAACGGTGGCAGCTTTTTTTGCATCAAAAACAGGCTTGTTATTGACATAGTCAATTGCACCGTTCAGCGTCACGTTTTTGACCGTACCGCCGGAAACCACCTTGAACAATGTGTTGGTAATACCGTTAATGGTGTAACCCTGACCGTCAAAAGTACCCTTAAAGTCGGTGTTCATGGTCGTATTACCATTCGTGAGTGTAATGTCATTTGCCAAAACGATGTTGGCAGATGCATTCGCCGCATCCATAGCTGCGTTAAAACTTGCTTCGTCGGTTACGGTAATCACCGTAGCCTCTTCTGCGCTGACGGCAAAACCGACAACAGCAAGAGTCACGACTAAAAGCACAGCGAGAAGCACCGAAAGGTGTTTTAGTGTTTTCATACAGATATTCCTTTCTGATTATGATATAATGATTGGATGGTGGCCTCTTGCTTGAAAAGCAAGAGGCCTTTTCTGTTCTAGAACAGAAAAGGACAGTTTTTTCGCCAAACTGCCTTTTGTTAACAATATTTTATCATATTTTGGTTTATTTTGCAAAACTTTTCGCGTTTTATGGATTACGAAATTTTGTTTCATTATAAAACATGAATAGATTTATCCATAACATATCGTTGTTAAAAAAGAATAATTTTCGCTTTTTTAGCTTTCATCCTTTTGTGGTTTTTGCCTTTTGGCGTTTTAAGTCTATTTTTTATTGAAGCCTCAACAAGCGGTCCAGAGTCCGCATCATTCTGCAGTTCCCCACCCTCTTTTTCACACAAAATTTCCATAAAAATCCCCCAATCTTCCTTGACTCGCTCCACAAAATATAGTACAATGAAGCAACCGGCCCTTATGGGCGAATGGCAAAATGTATTTGTACCAAGGAGCTTATGATGAAAAAAACCTTACATATCATTCCCCATTCACACTGGGACAGAGAGTGGTATCTCCCTTTTGAAAAACACCGCACCCGCCTCATCGACCTGCTTGATAACCTCATCGAGGTCATGGAAGCAAACGATGATTATACCTATTTTCATTTAGACGGTCAGTTTGCCGTGATCGAGGACTATCTTGAAGTCCGCCCTTCAATGAAGGATAGACTTTTCGCCCTCATCCGCGCCGGCAGGATCAAGGTTGGTCCTTGGTATGTTCTGCAAGACGAGTACCTCACCTGCGGCGAATCAAACGTGCGCAATATGCTGTACGGCATCCGCCTTTGCAAGGAGATCGGCGCAGAGCCGGTCAAGTGCGGCTACTTCCCCGACGCCTTCGGCAACATCTCGCAAGCCCCGCAGATCGTGCGCGGTTTCGGCATCGACAACGCCGTCTTCGGCAGAGGCGTGAACGATGTGGGTGCCGACAACGAGATCCTCAAGCAAAACGGTATGTCGAACAGCGAAATGATCTGGCGTGGTCCTGACGGAAGCGAAGTCCTCGGCGTGATGTTCTGCAACTGGTATCACAACGCCATGCAGCTTCCCTCCGATCCCAAACTGCTCAAAAAGCGTCTGGCACGCATTGTCAAAAACACCGAACAATTTGCCACCACCGACCATCTGCTTGGTATGAACGGCTGTGACCATCAGCCCTTGCAGAAGGATCTTCACGAAGTCATCAAGCTTGCCAACAAGATTCAAAGAAAAGTCACCGTCAAGCAATCGAATATCGAAGACTATGTGGACGAGATCCGCAAGAATGCCAAAGACCTTAAAGTCTTTGAGGGCGAGATCAACTCGCAGCTCACCTCCGGCTGGGGCAACCTCATTTGCACCGCCTCCGCTCACGTGGATATCAAGCAAGACAACCACGAAGCCGAGCATCTTCTCACCGGCATCGCAGAGCCTCTCTCGGTGCTGCTCAAAGAAAACGGCGGCAAATACAAGAGCGATCTTTTCCTCTACGCATGGCGCACTCTGATGCAGAATCATCCGCACGACTCGATCTGCTCCTGCTCTTGTGACGAGGTTTACGATGAAATGAAGGTTCGCTTTATGAAAGCGCGCACCTGCACCGAAGAGCTTCGCGACTACGCAATCGATAAGCTCGCCAAAGCTATTACCACAGAGAATACCGACGGCGAAAAGGCAATCGTGGTCTTCTCGCTCTCGCCCAACAAATCGACAGCCATTGCTACAGCAAACGTGGATTTCGACCGAGAAGAAAACGTAAAATCGATCGCCATCTTTGACCAAAACGGCAACGAAGTGTCTGCCAAGATCACCTACCGTCCCAAGACCTTTACCTATACCCTGCCCGAAGACCGCTTCCGTCAGCCCAAGTACGTTGACCGCTTTGAAGTGGAATTTCCCGTTGCAAGCGAAGGCATCGGATACGTTACCTACAGCGTAAAGGTACAGACTGCTGCCAAGTGCGAAACGCCCCTCTATGAAAACAACACCCTCGAAAACGAATTTCTGCGCGTCAGCTTCAAGGCAAACGGCAGTGTTGATCTTTTCGACAAGCGCACAGGCGAAACCTACACCGACTGCAACCTCTTTGAAGACTCTGCCGACAAGGGCGACCTTTACAACTACGAACAGCCCAAGCGTAACGTTGCCATCGTGAGCGATAAGCACGAAGCAAAGATCGCTCTACACGAAACCACCCCGTTCTCTGCCACCTATAAGGTAACTCTCACCCTCACAAAGGGCGTTGCGCTCACAAGCTACGTCACCTTGACCCGCGGCGTTGCCCGCGTGGACATTAAGACCACGGTTGACAACCACAAGAAGAACCACCGCGTGCGCGCACTCTTCCCCACCGGCTTTGACACCGAAACCGTATATGCCGAAGGTCAGTTCGACATCGTGAAGCGCGATATCAAGCCCGCATTCACATGGAAAAACCCCTGCAACGCGCAGAGAATGCAAACCTTCGTCACCCTCAAGGATGATACCGCAGACCGCGCGCTTCTGCTTGCCACCCGCGGCGTTGTGGAATATGAAGTCCTGCGCGACGGCAAAAACACGCTCGCTCTCACCCTGCTCCGCGCCATCGGCGAAGTGGGCGACTGGGGCGTATTCCCCACCCCGAAGGGACAAAAACTCGGCAAATATACGCTCGAATACAGCATTCTGCCCTACAAGAAGGCGGAAGAAAGCGAAGCCTTCTCGCTCGGCTACAGCTTCTCCTATCCGCAGGCAGTTGCCATCGGTACCGACAAGCACGAAGGTACCCTGCCCGCCAAAGCCGCCTATGTCAGCTTTGATAACGAGTATATCCGCGCTTCCGCCTTCAAGAAGAAAGAGGACGGAAACTCGACCGTTTTGCGTCTGTTCAATACCCACACCGAAGCGGTGGATCTGACCATCTCGCTCGGTGAATGCTACTCCAAGGCAAACCTTCTCACCCTCGGCGAAGAAACGCT
>JAFQNZ010000072.1 GCA_017395715.1 Clostridia bacterium
ACGGATAGACATAGCCATTTACAATAATACAGCGCTTGCCTTCGCTTTCATACCGAATGACGAGGGTATCTCCGGGACGAATGATGGTGCTGCCTGCAAGAAATGGATTGTTCTGTAAAAGGCGGTCCACGGTAACCTGATACTCCCTGGCAATGCTGAAGAGTGTTTCGCCTTCTTCAACGGTATGAGTAATGGCGGGAATGCCAATGACAAGTGTTTGCCCAACAACCAGTCGGTTAGGATCGGTAAGGCTGTTGTTTTGTATGATCCATTCGGGGGGGATGCCGTACTGTTTTGCAATCGCATATACGGTGTCATTTGGTTTTACTACATGGATAATCAATATCATCACCTCTTTTGTAGTATATGCCAAACAGATATTTTGCGAAACCGCTTGACAAAGATATGTTTTGTTGCTATAATAATTGTAACAAATGTTACAGAAGAGGTTTTCATGAAAGAACTGTCGTATGATGTTGAAAGGCCATTGTTTGATGAAGCGGAAAAGATGCTGTCCGGTCTTGCGATTCTTGGGGGAGAGTCTTTTTCGAGATTCATTATAGAGGATACTGCATTTTCGCTTTGTGAATATCTGCCGGGTGAAACGATATTTTCCAAAAAAGAATACCGTAAGTCGCTATCGCTGATGATCAGGGGGCGTGCAACTGCCCGCAAGATACACGGTGGAAAAGATTTGATGATCCGTTCATTTGAGCCCGGTGAAATTTTTGGCGTAGCAGCACTGTTTTGTCAAAAAGATGAATATGTGAGTGAAATCCGAGCAGATTCTTCCTGCGTTGTAGCTTTTGTTCCGCAAGAAATTGTCAGCGAAGTGTTTCGGAAATCCCCCGATGCGGCGATTGCGTATATTTCTCTTTTGTCTCAAAAGATTTGCTATTTGAATGATAAGCTTGACAACATATCGGCACCGAGTGCGATTTCCAAGTTATGCTATTATCTTCTTGAGAAACAGGAAACGACAATTGCCATGCAGTCACTTGCTCAAATGCTTGGTATCAGCCGTATGACGCTTTACCGTTCACTCGATATCCTTATTGAGAACGAATGGATTCGAAAAGAAGGGAAAAAGCTGACGGTTCTTGACCGAGAGGCGCTAACCCGTATTGCACTGTCTGAAGAAATTTTTTAATCTTGAAAGGATTGATTTATTATGAAAAGACTTTTATCCATTTTTATGCTTCTTGTTTTGCTGGTTTCGATGGTTGCTTGTGGCAGCGAAACCGAACAAACGACGGCAACCACAACCACTGAAGGCAACGGTACGGAGAATTACGATCCCGTGTATGCCGATGAAGTTCGCATTCTTACCCTGAAAGGTCCGACCGGTATGGGTATGGCTAACGTCTGGAACGATGCCAAGTTTGATTCGGAATCCAAGTATAAGTTTACAATTTTTCCTTCTCCCGATCTTGTAAAAGAGGAAATTTTGTTTGGTAAGTATGATATTGCAGCCCTTCCTACCAATGTTGCGGCTGCTTTGTATAACAGCGGCAAGGCTGATCTTCAGGTTGTGGCGGTGAATACGCTTGGTGTTCTTCATATTGTGGAAAACGGAAATACCGTTACCGACATCAATAGCCTGAAGGGTAAGACAATTCATGCAACAGGCGGAGGTTCGACTCCTGAATTTATTCTTCGCTATGTGCTTGAACAGAATGGCATCGATCCCGACAAGGATGTTACACTTGACTTTTCTTATGCCAATCACGACGATCTTGCTAACTTGGTGGGCGGTGGAGCAGTAAAGATTGCGATGCTTCCCGAACCGAATGTTACAGCAGTGCTTTCAAAAACAAAGGATGTTCGTGTTGCGCTTGATCTTACAGAAGAGTGGAGAAAAGTCTCTGATTTCGATGTGATGCAGGGTTGCATTGTGGTTCGTAAAGCGTTTGCAGAAGAGCATCCCGAACAGCTTGCTGAATTCCTTGACGAATATCGTGCTTCGGTTGAATATGTCAATCAGAATCCGAATATTGCGGCAGGTGTTATTGCCGGTCTTGGTATTATCCCCAAAGAGGCTTTGGCAAAACAGGCGATTCCGCGTTGCAACATTGTGTATGTTGACGGGGAAGAGATGCAGGAATCGCTGTCTGCTTTTCTGAATGTGTTGTATGAAGCTGATGCGAAATCGATCGGCGGAAAGAATCCCGATGAGGGTTTCTATTATAAACGATGAGTTGGTTTAAAAAAATCAAAATTCCAAAACCGATTTTATGGCTGATTGCGGCAATATTCTGGACGGCTATCTGGTATTTTGCCGCATTCAGAATGGGCAATGAATTATTCTTGCCATATCCGCATACGGTGTTTCTGTCGTTTGGAAAACTCGTTCAAGAAGGCGAATTCTGGCACGCGGTATGGCAGAGTATGCTGACTGTTCTGAAGGGCTCGCTGATTGGTTGTGCTTTGGGCGGTATTTTTGCAGTGCTTGCTTCACTTTCAAAGATCTTTTGTGCAATCGTTTCACCGCTTGTTACGGTTTTGCGCGCAACGCCGGTGGCTTCGTTTATCATTCTTGTATATGTGATCGTGCGTGTGAATGATTTTGCAATTGATACCGTGGCACTTCTGATCGTGATCATCATGGTGATTCCGATTCTTTACAGCAACCTTTACAGCGGTATTGCTTCATTTGATAAGGGGCTTGATGAAGTTGCAAACGTATATTCTTTCACATTGAGAAAAAAGATTGTATTTTTATGGTTTCCGCAAATCAAACCGTTTCTCATCTCAGGTGTGATCAATGCCATTGGTTTTGCCTGGAAGGCAGGGGTGGCGGCAGAAGTGATTTGCAATCTTGAAAATACCATTGGGCAGAATCTCGCCGAATCCAAATCAAATCTCGAAATGGATCGTTTATTTGCGTGGACCATGACAGTTGTGCTTCTTAGTATTTTCTTTGAATGCTTGGTGAAAAGAGCCTTTCAAAAGAAAAGAAAGGAGATGAAGCAAGCGTGATTACGGTTGAACATTTGACTAAACGATACGGTGAGAAGATTGTACTTGATGGTTTTTCCATGACGATTCAAGACGGTGAAAAACTTGCTATTATGGGAGAAAGCGGTCAAGGAAAGACTACATTGCTTCGCATAATAGCTGGTCTTGAGCATCACGATGCAGGATTGATCAAGGGTTTTTCCAAAGAAGATATTGCGTATGTGTTTCAAGAGCCGAGATTGTTCGATACGGTTAATGTGTTAAAGAATTTGACGGTTGTTTCGAAACAGCCGTTTAAGGACGCGGAAAAGAAAGCAAGAGAGCTTCTTGCCTGTGTGGGGCTTGCGGAGGATGCCGAAAAATATCCCACCGAATTATCGGGAGGAATGAAGCAAAGGCTTTCTTTGGCAAGAGCGTTTATGGTGGACAGACCGATTCTTTTATTGGATGAGCCGTTTTCAGCGTTAGATCAAGACACAAAAGAAGCGATGATTCAATTTGTTAGGGAACGAGCGAAGAACAAAACAGTGATCCTTGTTACACACGATCAAAGTGATGCACTTTCCTTATGC
The DNA here is from genome assembly GCA_017395715.1 of Clostridia bacterium. Taxonomy (GTDB): domain Bacteria; phylum Bacillota; class Clostridia; order Oscillospirales; family CAG-272; genus RGIG1993. The sequence continues at coordinate 3,531 of JAFQNZ010000072.1, forward strand.
GGAAAAATAGAATATTTGGTTTGATGGTTTGAAAATATCGTGATACATTTCAAAAAAAGGTGTTTTTTGTCAGAGAGATTTACTTGACAAGAAGCACCTTTTATGTTATCATATCTCAGTAAGTATGAGGGGATGCTTGAGACTCAAGGGAGAGGTGTTATGGGTAAAAAAAAGGTTTTGATTTTGTTGCTCCTATCCGCACTTTTACTGCTTGGTTCTTGTTCTGATGACAAAACGCCCACGCATACTACGGCAAACGGCAGTGATACGGACATGACAACGCCGCAGACTCCGCCTGATCTTGGCAACGAAGACACACCTGTCAATCTCATTTATGAGATGAGTACCAATCTTTCCGAAGATGGGATCACCGTTCCTTCTGCGTCATTTGTTTCGGGAACGCTTCTTGCAGTCAATGACGAGCAAATCTTTCGTTACCATGTGGCATCACTTCTTCCTGCAAGCGATATTTCATCTTCTGTCTCTGACGTTAAGAGTCAGAATCTTGTTCGCTTATACGGAAAAAAATCACAAAACTACTTATTAGCTTCATCGCAGATCTTTTTGAAGGCGGATGCGTTTCAGCCTTGGGAAGATTTGATGGCGGCATTTGTTTCTGATACGGGTAAGAAAAGCGTGCAGGTTGTCAGCGCGTATGTTTATAACGGGAAAGAAAGTCTTTACAGTCCGTTTGTGACAGGGTATTCGCTTGCCATCAATCTGTATGAAAACGGTGCCAACTATTCGCTTGCATCTTCTGAAAAAACGGTTACGGTAAACGGAAAAACGATAACTTGCCTTGATTGGTTTCAAGATAACTGTGTTCAATACGGCTTTGTTTATACAGGGCTGGAGGGCGATCAGGCTAAAACTTTGGCAACTTTCCGCTATGTGGGCGTTCCGCATGCTTTGGCGATGCAAAAACTTGATTATGTGGATACGCAGGAATATACGGATTTTCTTCGTAATGGTTCACAGAATCACACAGTGACTGATTTTGAAAATGACATAACTTGGAATATTGGTTTTTATCCGGCGGATAAAAAAGAGGTCTTGACCAAAATAGCACTTCCCAAAGGTGCTGTTTATACCGTGTCAGGCAATAATGTTGATGGTTTTATTGTGGCATATTATATGCCCGAATCATAAAAATAAATTTCACAAAAAGAAAGGAAAATCAAAATGAATTTGTTTCTTGCTACTTGGGCGGATACCTTTATGACGAAAGTCATTGAGTTTGCCACATCCGTCGGAATGAGACTGCTCGGCGCGCTTTTGATCCTCATCATTGGCTTTATTGTGGTTGGCTATTTTGCCAAAAAGGTGCGCAAGTCTTCGAAAATGGACCCTATGCTCGCTAAGTTTTCCGCATCGTTTATCAACTTTGGCGGCAAAACCATCGTGGTGATCACAGCCATTGCCGTTATGGGCGTGGAGATGACATCTTTTGTTGCTCTCATTGCATCTGCCGGTGTTGCCATCGGTCTTGCACTTCAGGGAAGTCTTTCGAACATTGCAGGCGGTATTCTTCTGATTGTTTTCAAGCCCTTCAAGGTGGGCGATTACATCCTTGTTGGAGGAGAAGAGGGAACTGTTACTGACATGAACCTTTTCTACACCATTCTGAAACAGCCTGACAATGTAACTGTTAGCATTCCGAACGGTGTTGTCTCCAACTCTCCGCTTGAGAATCTTTCGGTAGAAGAAATTCGCCGTGTTGATTTTGCCATCAGCACCGCACGCGATACCGATGTTGAGAGAGTGAAGAAGCTTCTGATTGCGGTTGCTTCCAGCCACGAATTGGTACTTACTGATCCCGCTCCGTTTTGCCGTCTTTCGCAGTTTGGCGAAAATGGAATTGACTTCACACTTCGTGTGTGGGTGAAGAAAGAGGATTATTGGACTGTTAATTTTGATATCAAAGAAGATATCGATAAGGTATTTAAGCATGAAGGTATCAAGATTCCGTACCGTCAGGTTGATATCCACATGGATGCGCAGGATGAGGAATAATCCATCCTTTTGAAAGTCAAAATGTCGCCCTTGCTTTTGCATAGGCGGCATTTTCTTTTGATTCGTACAAGATTGACAGATAAACCGAGTATAATACATGATTTTTTTATCATTTTGTCGAGTTGTTCATATTGAGTTAATATTTATTATGTAGAATAGCGAGGTAGGAATATTGGGTTAGAAAGGAGCGGATGCTATTGGCAATCACTGTTTTTAAGCGTTATGAGAAAAAATATTTGTTGACGCTAGAACAATATGAAGCACTCAGAGTGTTTCTTGCCGATTATATGCGGTACGATAAGTATTGTTTGAACGATAAATCGTATAAGCTTTACAATATTTATTTTGACTCACCCACTAACGAACTCATACGCACATCGGTATCCAAGCCACCCTATAAAGAAAAACTCAGAATGCGTTCTTATTTTCCTTTGCGAGAAGCAGACGATAAAGTTTTCTTCGAAATCAAAAAGAAGTATAAGGGTGTTGTTACCAAGCGTCGTGCCACGATGAAGTATTCCGAAGTGATGGAAATGGTTAGGACAAGACAGCTTCCGCCGTCTTATGAAACTGCTTCCTATTTCGACAGGCAGGTCGAAAAGGAAATTCTCCGTATGCTTGTGAATTACAATTTGCGTCCTGCAGTGTATATATCGTACGATCGCGTTGCTATGTTTGGCATTGATGATCCTGAACTCCGCATTACCTTTGACAAAGAAATCTATACACGCCGAACCAATCTGACCTTTGATGGCGATACATCGGGGTATGACATTATGCCACCTGAGAGGATTTTGATGGAAATCAAGATTCCCAACGCCATGCCGCTTTGGCTTGCTCGTTTTTTAAGCGAGCACAAAATCTTTAACTCTAGCTTTTCCAAATACGGAAAAGAATATGAATATTTAGTTACCGGTGTACATACCCCGGAATTGGAGGAAGAATATGTTTGATTTGATTAAGAAAATCTTTGACAAACCGATGGATTCGATTATTACCTCGGACATGCTCAGCGTAACCTTTGCCCTCGTTATGACAATTCTTTTAGCATCACTTTTGTTTGGTGCCGCATTAAGCATTCTTTACATTCTCACCAACCGCCGCGACGGCTTTTCCAAAGGCATGGCTTATACTTTGATCATGCTTCCTGCCATTCTTGCTATTCTTTGCGTGGTTTCGTCCAATTTGTCGAATGCTAACAGTGCTACCGCGCTCAGCGCTATTTCGATCGGCGGTGCTTTGACCATCATTCGTTTCCGCAGTACACAGGGAAGTCCTAAGGATCTCTCTGATAGTGTTGCCGCGCTGACACTCGGTCTTGCTTGCGGTAGAGGCTTTATTGGTGTTTCCGCTGTTCTTGTTGCGTTTATGATCGTTGTGATGGTTGTTCTTTCTTACATACGTTTCGGTGATTCCAAGTGTCCTAAGAAACTTCTCAAGGTCACTCTTCCCGAAAGCCTTGATTACGAAGGCATTTTTGATGACATTCTTGCAAAATATACTGTACATGCTGATCTTGTTAAGATCAAATCCTCGAATTTTGGTACTATGTTTGAGCTTCACTATGCAGTGAACTTCAAAAAAGGCATCAATACCAAAGAAATGCTCGATGAAATCCGTTGCTTGAACGGTAATCTGAACATTTCAATTCAGAACTATGTTTACGATGTACAGGCATAATTGAAACGGAGATTTTTATGGGTCGCAAAAAAAATATCGGTAAATATCAACAGCAACAAAAACTTGAGCAACTGAAAGCAGAAAAGAAAAAACGCAACCGCATGATACTCGGTATTGTGGCGGCGGCGGTTTTGGTTGCAGTACTTGTCGGTGTACTGATTTGGGTGCTTTCCGGCGATGACGGAGACGGCAAGGTTGATACCAGTGATGCTATTAAAGTGGCAATGGAAATCAAGGATTACGGCAAGATCACACTTGAATTGTACCCGAACGAAGCGCCGATTTCGGTTGAAAACTTTGTCAATCTTGTGGAAGACGGATTCTATAGCGGATTGAATTTCCACCGTGTGATTGAGAACTTTATGATTCAGGGCGGAGCCGGTACCGGAGAAAACGCATTGAAAACAATCAAAGGTGAATTTTCAGCTAACGGTGTGGACAATGATTTGAAGTTTGACCGCGGCGTGATCGGCATGGCACGTACAAACGCACCTGACAGTGCAACGTCGCAGTTCTTCATCATGCACAAGAAAAACGAAAACCTCGACGGACTCTATGCTGCATTCGGAAAAGTGATTGACGGTATGGATGTGGTGGATGCGATTGCAACCTGTGAAAAGACAGATGTGATCGACGGAGATGGCAACCGTTATATTCCTGCCAAAGACATTGTCATTGAAAAAGCGTATATTGTAAAATAATAAAAAAGCTCCGATTTTTCGGAGCTTTTTTATTGCTTATATTACGCCATGGTTTCGGACAGGGGCTTTCCGCCGAGGATGTGGAAGTGAAGATGTTTGACAGTTTGGCACGCATCATCTCCGCAATTAGAGATTACACGGTAACCGTTGGTGATGCCTGCGGCTTTGGCAATTTCGGGGATTGTTTCAAAGATTTTTGCCACAATAGCGCTGTTTTGTGAATCGATGGCGTCAACCGAGGGAATATGTTCTTTGGGGATGACAAGAATATGGACAGGCGCTTGGGGATTGATGTCGTAAAACGCTAACATGTCGTTATCTTCATAGGCTTTTTTGGAAGGAATTTCACCTGCAATGATCTTACAGAAAATACACATAATCAAATACCGTCTCTTTCTTTTGGTGTTTGAAAGTATTATACCATTTTTCTTTCTATTTGACAAGAAGATAGATGAAAAACAGTGAAATTTTTTCATAAATGAATTGACAGAAGAAGGGAAATCATATATAATAAAATCGTGGCAGTATGACCACGAAGAATTCCATTTGGGGAAGAGATTTTTCCCGGAAAGGTTGGATATTACCATGGTTGTTACTAAAGAAACCATCATTGGTGATCTTCTTGACAAAGAGCCCGGCTGTGCAAAGTTCTTCTTTGCTATCGGCATGCATTGTCTTGGTTGCCCCTCTGCAAGAGGCGAATCGATTGAACAGGCTTGTGCTGTTCACGGTACCGATGCGGACGAGCTGATTGCCAAGATCAACGATTTTCTTTCTACGAAGTGAGTATCACCCTGAAAGAACGGCTTGAAAAAGCCGCCTCTCTTGTGGGCTTCGATTCCTTTGATCACACAGCGTCCGCGATGATTCCGCGGCGCTGTGGAAAGAGAATCTACGTTTCGGATGTGGGATGCGATCATGCGTATTTATCGCTGTCGCTTGTTTTATCGGGTGTGGCAGACGGTGCCATTGCCTCCGACGTGAGAGAAGGACCTCTTGAAGCCGCCAAAGCCAATATCTGCCGCTACGGATGTGAGGGCAAAATTGACACGCTCTTGACAGACGGACTTGTTGGTGTGGAGGGCTATGATCCCACCGATATTGTGATCTGCGGAATGGGTGGCGAAACCATCATGACCATTCTTAACGAAGCACCGTTTGTGAAAACACTTGGTCGAAGAGTGATTCTTCAACCGATGACGGGTGTCGCGGAGCTTGCAATATACCTTCAAATGAACGGTTTTCGCGTGTACGCCGAGCGCTATGCCTTGGATGATAAAAAGCCTTATCGCATATTCGGTGCAGTCTATGACGGCATTTCGCGCGATGTTTCGCTGACGGACGCTTTGATCGGGCATCCGACATTTGACGAGGACTTAGAAGCTTACCTTGCTTTTGGCCGTAAAACGGCGGCAGGCATTGCCAAAAAAGCAAACGGCATTCGGGCAAGCGGAAAAGATGCGTCCGAACTTGACGCGTTATACGAGGATATACTTAAAAGAATATCCGATACAGAATCAAACAGAAAGTGAGTCATACTATGGTAACAGCAAAGGAACTCTATTCTTTTCTTGACAAGGTTTTTCCAACTTCGCTTTCTTGTGCGTGGGACAATGACGGCGCTATGTGTATGTCTGATCCCGAACGGGAAGTCAAGCGCGTTTTAGTGGCGCTTGATGTGACGATGGGTGCGGTAGATTATGCCATCGCCAACGGTTTTGATGTGATTATTTCGCACCATCCTTTGATTTTCACACCCATGCGTTCGATCAACGGCTGTGATGTGAAATCAAGAGTGATTACCAAACTGATGAGAGGCGGCATTTCGGCTTTTTCGTTCCACACGCGTCTTGATGCTGCAAATGGTGGTGTTAACGATACGCTTTGTGAAGTACTTGGCATTCAGAATGTTGAGCCCTTTATGCTTGGTAATGAGTCGCTTGGCCGTGTGGGAACGATTGCGCCTGTTTCGGGCAAAGAGCTTGCCTTGCTTGTGAAAGAAAAGCTTGCTGCTGACGGTGTCACATATACTTGTGGAGACAAGATGATTTCCAAGGTGGTTGTTGTCGGCGGCGCGGGAAAAGATTTCATTGATGCCACGCTTGACTCGTTTGCGGATGCTTTGATTACCGGTGAAGTTTCGTACAATGCGGCAATTGATGCGGCAGACAGCGGACTTTGCCTTGTATGTGCCGGACACTTTTTTACGGAGAATCCCGTTCTGACAGCCCTTGAAAAACAGATAACCGCTTTTGATCCTGCGATCAAGGTGGAATCCTATAACAGCAATTTGTTAAAACAGATATAACGGAGGAACAAACGCTTGATTATCCAGTTGGAAGAAGCCAAAATCAGATTAAGACAGATCACCAAGGAGCTTGACGAATTGGCACAGGCTCTTAAGATAAAAGAAACCGAAGAAAAGATTGCCGAGCTTGAAGAACTTACCGTTCAGCCCGGATTCTGGAATGATCCGCAGGTCTCGACCAAGACTTTGCAAGAGATCAAGCAGTATAAAGACAAGGTGACTGCATATAATGAACTTGTCAGCCGTACTGAAGATGCTTACGCGCTTGCGGAAATGGCAATTGAAGAAAATGATGAAACCTGTACCGATGAAGTAGTGAGCGAGCTTGCCGCTGTTGAGGCGGAAGCGGAAAAGCAAAGACTGTCAGCGCTCCTTACCGGTGAATATGATGCTAATAACGCCATCCTTTCGTTCCATCCCGGTGCGGGTGGTACCGAAGCACAGGACTGGGCGCAGATGCTTTACCGCATGTACACCCGTTGGGGTGAAACACACGGCTTTACCGTGAAGCTTCTCGACTGGCTCGACGGCGAAGAAGCCGGCATCAAGAGTGCCACCATCATGATTGAAGGTCTTAACGCATACGGATACTTAAAGAGCGAGAACGGCGTTCACCGTTTGGTTCGTGTTTCTCCGTATGACTCATCGGGAAGAAGACATACATCCTTTGCGTCTGTGGAAGTTGTGCCTGAATTTACCGATGACGGCTCGATTGAGATTCGTGATGAAGATATTGAGATCACGGCACACCGTTCAAGCGGTGCGGGCGGTCAGCATATCAACAAGACCGACAGTGCGATCCGTATCGTGCATCTTCCCACAGGCATTGTGGTGGGATGCCAAACTGAGCGTTCACAGCTTCAGAACAAGGAAACGGCTCTGAAAATGCTGAAGAGCAAGCTTGCCGAGATCAAAGAGCGTGAAAAGCTTGAAAAGATCGAAGATATTCAGGGCAATAAGACCAACATCGAGTGGGGCGCACAGATCCGTTCGTATGTATTTATGCCTTACACACTTGCCAAGGATACCCGTACAGGATACGAAGACGGCAACATTCAGGCGGTTATGGATGGCGATATTGACGGATTTATCAACGCATTCCTGAAGAAGAACGCTAAACTGTAAGTTATTTATTTCATAAATTATTATCCGAAAAGGAGCTTGTGACCATGAAAAAAATCTTTCACAAATCTAAATTCTACATTGGTATCTGTCTTTTGATTCAGTGCGTTAGCTTCGTGATTCTGTTCTTTACCCAGATGAAGAAGAGAAAGGGTCTTGCAACGGCATTCCTGGCTGTTGCCGCGATTTCCGGTGTGGTTGGCGTTCGTTTGGTTCGCGCGGGTGCCAAAGAGGAAGAAGAGAAGAACGAAATGCTTGACGTTCTTCGCGAAGACTTCTTTGAAGTTGACGACGAAGATGACGATGAGGATATCGTTTTTGACACCGAAGACGACGAAATCAGCATTGTTGAATAATGAATACTGCCGAGAGTGACCATTGGGTTACTCTCGGCGGTTTTGTTATAGACGGATAGAAATTTTTGTGATATAATATTTTCAAAACTACCCAACCTTTTTATTCGGATTTGTGTCTAAAAGACAAGCGCTTAACAATGGAAATTTCCAAACACTCAAAAAAGGAGAGTGCATATGTACAATCGTAACGAATCGGACGAAACTTTGGTTATGCTGACGCTTGCCGGCGAACAAACGGCATACGAGGCTTTGGTAACACGCTATCAAAAGGCGGTTGTAGCTTCTGCGGCATCTGTTACCAAGAATCATTTTATGGCAGAAGATGCGGCGCAAGATGCTTTTGTTACTGCTTGGATGAAACTCAACACTTTGCAAGAGCCGAAAAAATACGCTTCTTGGGTATGCCGTATTGCTAAGAACTGTGCGCGTAATATGATAAGCCGTTACCGCAGTTTTCTTCCGCTTGATGTGGTGGACAACCTCAATATTACAGACGATGGGGCTGAGAATCCTGCTGAATTGTATGTGCTGTCCGAAGAAAGAAACGAAGTGAACAAAAGCGTTGAGATGTTGCCCGACAAGGTAAAGCAGATCATACAGCTGCATTATTTTGAAGGTCTTTCTATTGTAGAGATCGCAGACAGAATGCGGATCTCCGAGGGAACAGTCAAGTGGCAGCTTCACGATGGCAGAAAACGAATTAGAAAGGAACTTTGTGCGATGAATGAAAAGTACAGTGATACGCTTGTTCAGCGTGTTATGAAGAAGGTTGAAGAACTGAAATTGTGGCAGGTTAAGAATAACAAGAGTGGATTTGAAAAGGTTTATAAGGAAGTACTTCGTGAGGTAGAGGAACTTCCCGAATGCAGGGAAAAGCAACACGCCCTTGCCGATGTGCTGATGCGCGGCTGGTGGTGGCTACCCGGTAAAAAGAATGATGCGTTGTTTGCTCGAATTGCCGACGCCGCTATGGAAGGGAAGAACGAGGAGGTAATGACCTTTATCTTAGCTCGCGAGGATTCCAAGGTATATGGTGGGGCCCGTAT
>JAFQNZ010000073.1 GCA_017395715.1 Clostridia bacterium
AAAACAAATCCACAAAAAAGGATCTTTTAGATTTTGCCAACGGGCATGAGTATTTCGGCTTTCATCCGATTGCAGGTGGCTGGGTCTATCGCGAATGGGCGCCGGGGGCGGATGCTGTGTATCTCACGGGCGATTTTTGCGAGTGGGATATTACCGCTTGCCCGATGGAGAAAAGAGAAAACGGCGTGTTTGAAATCACCCTGCAAGGTGAGGATGCACCCAAAGCGGGCGAGTTTGTGCAGGCGGTGATCTTGAGAGGTGGCGAGTATTTGCGCCGTGTGCCGTCTTACGCCACGAGAGTGGTACAGGACGAAACAACCTATCTTTGGTGCGCCCAGCTTGAAGATACGCTTGCTCCCTACAATTGGAATGATGCGGGCTTTGTGCCTACCAAAACGCCTCTCATTTACGAGTGCCACATCGGCATGGCACAGGACAAGTACGGTGTGGGCAGTTATGAGGAATTTCGCCTGAACATTCTGCCGCGCATCAAGGATCTCGGCTACAACACGATTCAGATCATGGCGATCATGGAGCATCCCTACTACGGCTCGTTTGGCTATCAGGTCTCGAACTTCTTTGCACCATCTTCGCGTTACGGTAAGAGCGAGGACTTAAAGCGCCTGATCGACACGGCGCACGGTATGGGCATTACGGTGCTTCTTGACGTGGTGCATTCGCACGCGGTGAAAAACGTGGGCGAGGGACTCAATCTGTTTGACGGCACCGAATACCAATACTTCCGTGAGGGCGCGCGAGGCTATCACCCCGCGTGGGATACCAAGCTGTTTGATTACGGCAAGCCCGAAGTTTTGCATTTTCTCCTTTCCAACTTGAAATATTGGATGGATATTTTCCATTTTGACGGCTTCCGTTTTGACGGCGTGACCTCGATGTTGTATCACGATCACGGACTTGGTGCGGCGTTTACGAATTACGGTATGTATTTTTCCGAAAACACCGACACCGAGGCTGTGACTTACCTGCAGCTTGCCAACGAGCTGGTGCATGCCATCAATCCGCGCGCTCTGACGGTGGCGGAGGATATGTCCGGCATGCCGGGTATGTGTTTACCCATCAAAGAAGGCGGTATTGGTTTTGACTACCGTCTTGCGATGGGTGTGCCCGATTTTTGGATCAAGCTGTTAAAAGAGGTGCGCGACGAAAATTGGGATGTGGGACACATCTACCACGAGCTGACCAACCGCCGTGCGGGCGAAAAGACGATCGGTTATGCCGAATCGCACGACCAAGCGCTTGTGGGTGACAAGACCATCATGTTCCGTTTGTGTGATGCTGAAATGTACTCGGCAATGGGCAAAAATACCGAGAGCCTTGTGATCGACCGCGGCATGGCGCTTCATAAGATGATCCGACTCATCACGGCTTCTCTTGCCGGTGAGGGCTATCTCAACTTCATGGGCAACGAATTCGGTCACCCCGAATGGATCGATTTTCCGCGCGAGGGCAACGGCTGGAGTTATCATTACTGCCGCCGCCAATGGCATCTGTGCGATGACGAGTCCTTACGCTTTGGCGCGCTTTCGGATTTTGACAGGGAAATGATCACGCTCTTGCAAAAGAAGCGTTTGTTTGAAAAAGCGGCGCGGCAGATTCTGTGTAACGGAAATGACAAGGTGTTGATCTACGAAAAGGGAGATCTCTTGTTTGCCTTCAATTTCCACCCCGAGCAGTCGTATGAGGGTTATTTCATTCCGCTTCGCGAGTTTGCCGACTATCAAGTGCTGTTTTCGACCGATGACTGTGAGTTTGGCGGCAAGGGCAGAGTGGACAAGGCTTACCGCTATCATGGCTCGGGCCAGAAGGACCGCGGACTTGGTTTTTATTGCTATCTGCCTTCGCGATGCGCCATTGTGTTTGGCAAAAAGAAAACAAGATGCAAGAAATAAGGGGAATATACAATGAAAAACGCCGTTTTAAAAGTTCTTGAAGAAAGACGCAGTGTGCGAAGCTATCAGGAAAAACAGGTGGAAAAAGAGGCGCTTGATGCGATTTTGCGTGCCGGCACCTACGCCGCCACCGGCATGAACCGCCAATCGCCAATCATTGTGGCAGTTCAAGATGCTGAAACGATTCAAACGCTCAGCGCCATGAATGCTGCCGTGATGGGCAGAGAGGGAAGTGATCCCTTTTACGGCGCGCCGACGGTGGTAATTGTGCTTGCCGACCCGAATGTGCGCACTTACGTGGAGGACGGCTCGCTTGTGATCGGCAACATGATGAATGCGGCGTTTGCTCTCGGTGTGGATTCCTGTTGGATCCACCGTGCCAAAGAGGTGTTTGCCACAGAAGAAGGCAAGGCGCTTCTTACAAAGTGGGGCATCTCTGGCGAGTATGTGGGCATCGGCAACTTGATTCTTGGCTACCGCGAGGGGGATCTTCCTGCCGCAAGACCGAGAAAAGACAATTATATCTATTACGTGTAAAACAAAAAACACCCGAATCGTGCGATTCGGGTGTTTTGCTTTTGATTACATACGAACCTTGCCTTCAGCCACTTTTCTGTCGATGAAAGCGTGGATGCGGTTGGCAGGATTCAGAATGGTGCTGATCGATTCGTCATGGTTGAGAGTGTCAATCATCAGCGAAACGTACTTGCACATATTGACCTCGCAGTACCAAGGTCTTTCGAGGAGCTCTGCAGGGCGGTAGATCAGGTTGGTGGTGAAGATCTTGTCGATCAAGCCGTCTTCATACGCCTTGTCCATAATTTCAAGACCGTTGCAGAAAAGACCGAAGGTGGCGAATACAAAGATGCGGTTGGCGCCTTTGGCTTTGAGCTTTTGCGCGACTTCAATGATAGAGCCGCCGGAGGAGATCATATCGTCAACCACGATGATGTCTTTGCCCTCTACGCTCTGACCGAGGTATTCGTGTGCTTCGATCGGGTTTTTACCGTCGATGATGACCGAGTAGTTACGGCGCTTATAGAACATACCGAGATCGAGCTTGAGAACCGAGGAGTAGTAGATACAACGGTTCATGCCGCCCTCGTCGGGAGAGACAACTGCAATGTCGTTGCGATTGAGAGAAAGACCGGGCACGTTCTTGACGAGTGCCTTGATCATCTGATAGGTGCAACGCACATTTTCAAAGCCGCTGAGCGGAATGGCGTTCTGGACTCTGGCGTCGTGAGCGTCGAAGGTGATGATGTTTTCTACACCCATATTGACAAGCTCTTGGAGTGCAAGTGCGCAGTCGAGCGATTCTCTGCTCGAACGCTTGTGCTGTCTGCCCTCGTAAAGCATGGGCATGATAACCGAAATTCTTCTTGCTTTGCCTGCAATAGCGGCAATGATACGCTTCAGATCCTGAAAATGATCGTCGGGGCTCATGGGTACGATTCTTTCGTACATCTTGTAGGTAACACCGTAGTTAAAGCAATCGGATACGATGAAAACATCGTGGCCGCGCATGGATTGATGAAGCGCGCCTTTGGCTTCGCCGCTTCCGAAACGGGGACAGTCTGCTTCTACCACAAAGCTGTGGACAGAACTTCTCCACTCCATCAGATAACGGTCAACCTGCTTTGTGAATTCCTCACAGCCGCGCATACCGATCACGCTCAGTTCCCCAAAAAGTTCGCTGCTCATTGTTTCCTCCCAATGTATGTAAGTTTCTTAAAAAGCTATGCTACAAGAGATAGTGTATCACAAAAAACGACTTTTGTGAAGTCTTTTCGACAAAATTACTGTAAAATAATTTTGGATGAGAAAGGGAATATGTAGGCGTTTTATACAAAAGTGAAATAAGATCAGTTTGCCAAAGAGTCGGGGATGAGGGTGATGTCGTTCTTGATGTTCTTCAGAATGATATAGGTCTTGGTAGCCTTAACGCCTTCGAAGCCTCTGACCATGCGGTAAAGCGATTCCAGACCTTCGGAGGAGTCAATGAGGATCTTCAGAATGAAATCAAAGTCGCCTGCAACGCCGTAGCAGGAAATGATGTTGGGGTTGGCATTGACAAAGTTGATGAAGGAATCAATGTGACGGGGATGATCGATACCGACTTCCATGACAGCGGCAATGTCGTTGCCGATCTTCTTTTGGTTGACGATCAGGGTGTACTGGTCGATGATGCCGCTCTGTTCGAGTTTTTTGATGCGCTCGGTGACAGCTGAGATCGAAAGATCGATTTCGTCTGCGATTGCGGATGCTTTGGTTCTTGCATTTTCCTTGAGAATGTTGAGAATTTTCAGATCGATGATATCCATACCTTAATATATCCTTTCTTTTTGAAGGGGAAAATTCCCCAAAATCGACTCACTTAATATCAAGCTCACTTTACGGGACGGATGATGCCCATGGGGGTCTGCTGACAGTCCTGACCCAAGGGGTTGTCCTGTAAGATTCTACGGTACAAATCGCGGTCAAGGGTCTTGTCCGATGCGCCGAGGATCACGCCGTCAATGTCGTTGATGTCCACAACAAGGCAAGCATTGCCGATGACCTTTGCCACTTCTTCCGCTACAGCATCCGGCTTTTCGGGGCCGAGCACCACATAGGTGTTGTAGGGCGGGATGGTGTTGGGCGTAGGGCCGTCGATCGAGCGTGCTTTGTAGCCGGCGATCTTATAAAACCATCCGCGGCGGCGGAACAGCTTGCCGATGGCGGAACAGCCTGCGGCAAACAGAATGCGGAATGTACCGCATTCGCGCAGCGCCATTTCCATGGTTTCGGGAATGCCGAGCCCAATGCCGTGCGGGCTTTTATAAACAAATTTAACAAGGAAGCGGGCAAGGCGGCGGGGCTTGATCTCGCTCATCGGGATGGCTCTGCCTTGCGAGCAGGCAACGGCCTTTTCGGAAATGAAAAGAATGTCGCCCTCTTGCAGATAGTCCCCGGCATAGGTTTTGGCAACCTCGGCAATCGAATCCTCGCTTGTGATCAGTTTGGTTTTGATCGGAATGCGCTGATAACTGTTTCCGTTACACTCAATGAGGATGTTTTTGCCTTCGTTTTCGCGCGGTGTTTCAGGTTTCATAAAGTCTCCGTGATGTTGTGTTCCGTAAATATTTCGGCAAATGCACAAAAGCTTGCCGACTGTGTCTTGATGTACAGAATGATTATACCACATTTTTTTCTAAAATAAAAGATTTTTTTGAAAATTTCTGAAAAAATTTTTTATTTTTATTTTCTTGTGTGATTTTTTTGTGAAATATGTGCAAAAAAAGAGAGATCACGTTTGATCTCTCTTTTTATATGGTGGTTTTACTTTGTGACAAAGCCTGCTTCGCAGAGGGCTACGTTATCGCAAGTGATGCCGTCGCCTGCGTCGCCAAAGTCGATGCGGATCGACTTTGCGCCTTCGGGAAGGGTGACGTTGATCTGTTCATACTGTCCCTGACCGAGTTTGGCTGTGGTGTGAAGAACTTGACCGTCAACCGTGATCGTACAAGTGATCGAAGCCTTATGGCCGTCGCCTGCGTTGTTATACGCCGAGTCGTCGATACCAACCATACCGACAAAACTCTTGGCATTGGCGGGAATGTTATAAACGAGGTAACCGGCGGCATTCATACTGATACCGTGGCTGAACTTCGTACCGTCGGAAGCACTGCTGCCGCCGAGCGAGAGGGTAGAGTTGTTCATGCTGATATCATAGTAGATATTGCCGTTCCAACCGCCCTTGGCATCGGTGTGATCATTGCCGATATAGACATCGGGTGTGATAGCGGACACTGTCTTTCTGACAGAAATCTTGACGGTCTTAACGGGAGATACTTTGCCGCCGTCGGTAATTGCCACAATTTTAACCGTTGCATCTGCATCAAAGGTGAGTGCTGTGGTGTAAAGCGTGGACGATGCGGTGGGCGTGGTGCCGTCGGTGGTGTAGTAAAGCTTAGCACCGGCAAGCGTGGGAGTGAGCGTCAGGGTAGTAGAGCCATCGTTGTAGGTAACTTCGTTATCTACGCTGTTGTACGCAACCTTATTGAACTGATAAGCAAGCTCAGTACCTTTGCCGTCTTGTCCCTGACAGACGTATCAGCCGTCGTTATACAGTTGACCGCTCCCTTTGCAATGAGTGATTTAAGCGTTTTTTCGGAAAACGAAGGCAGAAGCTTCTCTATATCCT
>JAFQNZ010000074.1 GCA_017395715.1 Clostridia bacterium
ATAATCTTCCTACGGCGGAATTACCCGCATCAGGTTCCGGAGTTCGGCGCGCGCTGCCATCTCAGCCTTTCGGCTCCCCCGATTATATTTTCGACACCAAGATTATACACCCGAAAAGGCAAAAAGTCAAGTACTATTTCTATAGTAAATTTATATAAAAAAAGCGAATTTGACCTTGACAAAATCATACGATATATAGTATAATATGCTTATACTGTAGACTCATGTAATTCTGCAACCAAGACTCATGTGAGCAGTGAGTCAAAACGAAAAGCATGTTCCGCCGAGCGTGCCTTTTCTCCTTTAGAATCCTTCGGCGGAGAAATGGGAAAAAGATATGAAAAAAGTACTTCTCCTGTTGGCGCTTTGCGTTGTTCTCGTTGCCGTTTTCGCAAGCTGTAGCTGTGGCGGAAGCGAAACCACAACCAAGCCCGCAACCACCTCCGGTCAAACCCCCGCAACCACCCCCAACAAAGGTCCTGCTACCTCAGAAGCACCCGACAGTTCAACAACCCCCGGCCTTGCTGCACCCACTACCGATGAATTCGGCAACAGCTCTGCTGACCTTGTTGAATCTGCTTATGTCGAAAACGGTCTCACCTACAATATTTACAAAAATGGTGCTAAGCTGGTTTCGGCAGACATGGCAGCAACCGAAATCTCTGTACCTGCCAAAATCAAGAACGGCACGGTAGAAGTTGTATTTGTTGCTTCGCACACATTTAAAAACAACGAAACCGTAACCAAGATCACTCTTGCAGACGGTATCAAGATCCTCGGCAAAGAAGTTTTCTACGGTTGCTTCAATCTGAAAGACATTACCCTTTCGAACACGCTTACCATCATCGGCGACGGTCTTTTCCGTAACTGCTATGCGCTCGAAAAGGTTCTTCTGCCCAATACCGTTACCTCCATGGGAACCGACATGTTCTTCGAATGCCGTTCGCTGAAGGAAGTTTCTCTTCCTGATAACGGAAGCTTCGTAATCGTTCCCAACGAAACCTTCTACAACTGCAAATCGCTTGAAAAAGTCACCCTTCCCGCTTCCACCTTGGCCATCGGTGAAAAGGCATTCTATTACTGCACCGCTCTTAAGAGCTTCACCTTCACCGACAAGATCACAGCCATCGGCGAAAAAGCATTCTACAACTGTGCATCACTTGCCGCTGTTGATCTTACCGCAAGCGGTATCACAAGTATTCCCAACTATGCATTCTATAAGTGTTCTGCCCTCACCTCGCTCAAGATGGCTGACAACACCAAGTCTATCGGCGCTTACGCTTTCTATGGTTGCGAAAGCCTTGCCGCCATCGATGTTCCTGCTTCGGTTTCTTCGATTTCTACCGGTGCATTTGCTTACTGCTCCAAGATCAAGACCATCAAGATTCCCGAAACCATCAAGACTCTTGCCAACCGCGTGTTCTACAAGTGTTCTGCTCTTGACACAATCGAAATGGCAAAGGATATCACCTCGATCGGCGAGTCCGCTTTTGCTTACACCGCACTGAAGAGCTTTGAAGTTCCTGCTTCTGTTACCACACTCGCCAAGGGTGCATTCTCTTACTGCGATAAACTTGAGTCGGTTACATTTGCCAAAGATTTTGCAATGACAGAGTTCGCACAGAACCTCTTCGCTAACTGCACCGCGCTGAAAGCCATTGCCATTCCCGAGACAGTTACCGTCATCAACAACAACGCGTTCAACACTTGCACCGCGCTTGAAACGGTTACTCTCAGCCCGCTGACCATACAGATCGCACAGAACTCCTTCCTCAACTGTGCCGCTATTAAAGAAATCACCATTCCTGACAGCGTAACCTCCATCGGCCGTAATGCTGTTGGTGTAAGCATGGTTAACGGTGTGGCAACACCCAACAAAGACACCAAGATCTATGCGTTTGAAGGCGGCAACGTAGGTAACTTCTTTAACGCCGCAGGTCTTACTTTCACTTCGCTCGGCGTTTCGGGTCACGTTCCCTTCAACGAACTTGAAGTCAAAGCCATTGCCGGCAAGAACGGCGAATATGAACTCGTGAAGTACCTTGGCAACAGTACCGAGATCGCCATTCACGAAACATACAAAGACGGCAAGATCACCAAGATTGCAGAAAGCTTTATGAAGGGCAACGAAACTGTTGTTTCGATCAAGCTTCCCGATTCGATTACCGAAATCGGTGCTTCCGCATTTGAAGATTGCACCGCTCTGACCACAGTTAACATTCCTTCGGGCGTAACTGTTATCGCAGAAAAGACCTTCAAGAACACAGCTCTTACCGATCTTGCTCCCACCGCTGCTGTCAAAGCGCTCACAAGCATCGGTGCTTCCGCTTTCGAAGGTTGCTCCGCTCTGACGACCACCAAGATCGATTCCTCCAGCAAGCTGGTTGAAATCGGTGACAAAGCTTTTGCAGGCACTGCCATTACTTCCTTTATCGTACCGAAAACTGTAACCAAGCTCGGTAACGAAGTATTTGCAGACTGCACAAGACTCCTTTACGTAGATATGAAGGGCGATGCTCCCGCTACTGTTGGTACAGGCATTCTTAACAACACCACACCTCTTGCCGCATTCCATTACATTGCATCCAACGCCACCTACACTGTTGAAGATGGCAAATGGAACGGTTATCCCGCCACCACCGAGGCAGCAGCAAACGGTACGTTCATGACCTTTGAACTCATGGCACCCAGCGCAGACGATCCCGCCCAGATGGTAAAGGTAGGAACTGCTAAGCTTCTTTACTCCGGTGAACTGAACATTACAGGTGATGCTGCAAAAGCGCACTTGCCCGACTTTGAGTCTGAAAGTGCAATGCCTTGGAACGAATACAAGCAGTACATCTCAAACGTTTCCATCTCTAAAGTAGAACGCATCGGTAACTACACTTTTGCAGGTCTTAAAAACATCAAGACATTCAATCTTCCCACTTCCGGCCTTCTTGAAATCGGCGACTACGCATTCAAGGATATGTCTAATCTGACCGTCCTCTCCGTTCCCGCTACCGTTATCAAAGTCGGTAAGGGTGCGTTCGTCGGCACAGCGCTCACCACCATATCGCTCAGCAAGGTTACCGTGATCCCTGAAGAACTCTTTATGAATGTTACCACACTGGCAGAACTCAACATTACCGGTAAGGTAACCGAGATCGGCGCACGCGCGTTCATGAACACATCGATCACTAAGTTTACAATGAACGAAGCCACCGCAACCATCGGCGACGAGGCATTCAAGGGCTGCGCACAGCTTGAAACCATCACCACTTACGCAACCAAGATCGTCGCAAGCGCATTTGAAGGCTGCACCAACCTCACTGCACTCGGCCTTTCGGGCAAAGTCACCGAAATCGGCAATGCCGCATTCAAGGGCATCGCAGTGGAAAAGATTTCTCTTCCCAACACGCTTACCAGCATTGGTAACGAAGCGTTTGCCGATTGCGCACTCCTCAGCGAAATTACCCTTCTCGGTCCTGCTCCTACCATTGGTACAGATGTTCTCAAGAACACTCCTGTTTATGCTCACTTCTTCTACACAGGCACCGATTCCAGCTACACAGTTGAAAACGGCTTGTGGAACGGATATGCCGCTACCAGCGACACCAACAAGGTTATGGCAAGCTTTGATGTAGACAACGGTAAGGTCAACGTTTCGATCTCCTACAGAGGTGTTCTGACCGTTACCGTAAAAGAAGCAGGCGGTGTGATCCCGAATTACGCATCGGCTGAAGAAGTACCGTGGAATGCATACAAAGACTATGTCATTTCCGCTCAGCTCTCCACCGTTTCCGCTATCGGTGACTACGCTTTCGCAGGCTTCACGAAGATCTCCGACCTCAAGCTCACCGCAAAGACCACCTCGATCGGAAAGCGCGCTTTTGCTGAATGCACCGCTCTCTCCAGCGTGATGAGTTATGCCACAAGCATCGGCGAAGAAGCTTTTGTCGGCTGCACCAAGCTTTCTACCGCACAACTCAACAAGGTAACCGATTTTGGCTACAGAGCATTTGCTGATTGCATTATTCTCGAGAATGTTACCATCACAGGTTCGCTCGGTCCTGTATCTGCAAGTGCTGCAAACGCATTTGAAAATACACTTTACGGAGCCCTCTAAAACCCCAAACCCGCTGTTTTGCGACAGCGGGTTTTCTTTTTACAAATGAAAAACCTGCAAACCGAGTGGTTTGCAGGTTTTTTATTATACGTTTAAATTGAATTTTTTCGCAGCTTCCTCACGCATTTTGTACTTGAGGATCTTGCCCGCAGCGTTCATGGGGAACTCGGTCACAAAATCAACATAACGCGGCACTTTGTATTTTGCCATGTGCTGTTCCACATAAGCTTTGAGCTCTTCCACCGTCATGCTCTCACCCTCTTTGAGAATGATACACGCCATGATCTCTTCACCGTAGCGCTTGTCAGGCACACCGATGACCTGTACGTCTTTGACCTTGGGACAGGTAAAGATGAACTCTTCGATCTCACGGGGATAGATGTTTTCACCGCCGCGGATGATCATATCTTTCAAACGGCCTGTGATGCGGTAATTGCCGTCGGCATCGCGGCAGGCAATGTCACCCGTGTGGAGCCAACCCTCGGCATCAATGGCGGCAGC
>JAFQNZ010000075.1 GCA_017395715.1 Clostridia bacterium
CGCGCTTGCCATTGCGCGTGCGCGTCAGGTTAACAAGCCCGAATGGGCAACAGAACAGAAAAAGAAGTACAAAAAATAAGAGGTCGTTTTGAGTAATATTTTTGATTTATTTCAGCTGATAGAAAAGAAGAAAGAGTCTGCGGAGGTTCTTCCTGTATCCGCACTTGTTGTGGGACTGGGAAACCCCGGCAAAGAGTATATGAAAAACCGTCACAATGCGGGATTTCTTTGTGCTGAGTTTTTGGCGATGCGCCTTGGTGTTGAGTTCAACAAAGCAAAATTCAAATCCGTATATGCTGATGTAACGAAAAACGGTAAGCGTTTTTTGATCATGAAGCCTCAAACCTATATGAACAATTCGGGTGAGGCTGTTCGCGAAGCGTCGGCGTTTTACAAGCTTGCGCCCGAGCAGATCATTGTGATTTCGGATGATGCTTCGCTTGATGTCGGCAAACAGCGCGTGAAGCGAAAGGGAAGTGACGGCGGTCAGAAGGGATTACGCTCTATCATCTACCACATGAATACGGATGCTTTCCCGCGTGTGAAGATCGGGGTGGGTAAAAAGCCGCATCCCGATTATGATATGGCGGATTGGGTACTCGGAGATATTCCCGAAAAGGAATGGAAGACATTTGAAGAAAGTCTTGCCCGTTCCGCCGATGCTGTGGAGCTGATGCTCGCGGGAGATATTGAGCGCGCCATGAATCTGTATAACGGTTGAAGCTTGTTTTATTAGATAAGGAAAAGCAATGAAAAGAATTGTTTCTGCACTGAAAAAAGAGAAGAGCTATCGGGACTTTTTGAAGGCATATACCGAAAGAAAAGGAAAACGCTTTCCGATTCTTGTCAGCGGTTTGTCTGAAGGGGCAACGGCTGCTTTTTATACGGCACTTGTGTCGGATCTTGCAACAAAGAAAATGGTCCTGCCTGCGCTGTGTATTCTTCCTACTGAAAAGGAATGCGCGCGTCTTGCCGCCATGCTACACGATTATGGTGTGCGTGCGGTGACCTACACGGTTCGTGACATGGTGTTTCAAAACATTGTTGCGTCACATGAATTTGAGCACGAGCGTTTGGCAACGCTCGACGCGATTTTGACGGGGAAATGTGATATTGTTCTGACAACACCCGATGCAGCGATGCAGTTTACGATGCCGCCCGAAACACTCAAGGCGTTTTCGAGAACGATTGCATCGAATGAGGAATATGATCCCGAAGAGCTTTGCCGTTATCTTTCTGCTTGCGGCTATACCTGCACCGACATGGTAGATTCGATAGGGCAGTATTCCCGCCGCGGCGGTATTCTTGATATTTATCCACCCAATTTGAAAATGCCGGTCCGTCTTGAGTTTTTTGACTGTGAGATTGACCGTATGACCTATTTCGATGTGATCACACAGCGCTACTCAGATGCCATTGATTCCTTTTATGTGACGCCTGTGCGTGAGGTTATCTCATCTGCCGATCAAAAAAAGGCGCTTGCCGCCGAGATTCGCGAGAACGCCCGCAAGGTGAAGGATATGCACGCGAAAGAGCTTTTGTATGCGGAGGTGGAAGCGCTTGTATCCGATCGAGAACTGAACTGTATTGATAAGTATATTTCGTTTGTCTATCCCGAAAAAAGATGTTTGCTGGATTATTTTTCAAAGGATAGCTTGATCGTGGTTCAAGAATACACGCAGGTGATGAACCGAGCCACGGCGTTTGATTGGCAAGAAAACGAAAATAAAAAGGCGCTTCTCTCGGAAGGGCTCGTTTTGCCGCAATACTGCAACTATTCTGTTACGCAAGGTATTCTTGAAGAGTCGGTGCGTGAAGCAGGCTGTGTAATTGTAAACAGCTTTGTTGCGGCGATGAATCATGTGAAGCTGGACGGTGTTTTTTCGTTTACTTCGGGTCAGACGGCAAACTGTTTTGACAATCTTCCTGTGTTGTATGAGGAAATATACCATTACCAGACGCTCGGCTATCAGGTGTATCTGACCACGGAGGGTGTGCAGGCAGCAAAAAACCTTCATGCCATGCTTTCCGAGAGCGGACACAAGGTGTCGTTAGCGGAGGATGATTCTGTTTCATCGATTATACTTTTGAGCGCACCCCGTGTGATTGGATTTGAATTGATGCATTCCAAAATTGCACTCATCTCGGTGACGCGCGGCATGAATGCTTCGGCAAGTGCTATCAAAAAAGGAAGAAAATCTTCCGATAAAAATAAAAAGAATGCTGAAAAAATCTTTTCATATACAGACCTTGATATCGGAGATCATGTGGTTCATGAAAAATACGGTATCGGTCAGTATCTTGGAACCAAGAGCTTACTGGTGGAAGGGGCGAGAAAGGATTTTGTTCAGATCCAGTATGCCGGAACCGATGTGTTATATCTGCCTTGCAATCAGCTTGATTCGATCTCAAAATATATCGGTGCGGGCGGAGATGAAAGCTTTGTTAAGCTTTCAAAAATGGGTGGAACTGAGTGGGTAAAATCCAAAACCAAGGTAAAAGCCGCCGCTAAGGAAATGGCAAAAGAGTTGATTCAGCTGTATGCGGCAAGACTTCGCAAGGAAGGTCATGCGTTTCCTCCGGATTCTGCCATGGAGCGAGAATTTGCCGATAACTTTGAATACACCGAAACGGCAGGTCAGCTTGCTGCCATTGAAGATATTTCAAGAGATATGGAAGCGTCGCATCCGATGGATCGTTTGCTTTGCGGTGACGTTGGATACGGCAAAACGGAAGTTGCGATGCGTGCCGCATTCAAGGCGGTTTGTGACGGAAAGCAGGTTGCCATTCTTGTGCCGACTACCATTTTGGCGCTTCAGCACTACGAAACGCTGATCTCGCGTATGCGCGGGTTTGCTGTGAATATTGATATGCTTTCACGTTTTCGCTCTGCCAAGGAGCAGGCGGTATCGCTTCGCAAGGTGGCAAGAGGAGAGACGGATATTATCATCGGAACACACCGTATTCTTTCGAAGGATATGGAATTCCACGATCTGGGACTCGTTATTATTGATGAGGAACAGCGTTTTGGCGTTGCCCAGAAGGAAAAACTGAGAAAGCTTGCAGCCAATGTGGATACTCTGATGCTAACGGCAACTCCGATTCCGCGTACGCTTAATATGGCAATGAGCGGTATTCGCGATATGTCGGTTTTGGAAGAAGCGCCCGGAGACCGTTTTCCTGTGCAAAGCTACGTAACCGAATACGATGATATCATTATCATGGATGCCATCAAGAGGGAAATGCGCCGAGGTGGACAGGTGTTTTATCTTTGCAACCGCGTGGAACGCATGGAGCGCACGGCAGCTAAAATTGCCAAAGAGATTCCGGATGCACGTATTGCCATTGCAAACGGACAGATGGATAAGGAAGATCTTTCGGATATTTGGCACTCGCTGATTACGGGAGAAACGGATATTTTGGTTTGCACGACAATAATTGAAACCGGTGTGGATGTTCCGAATGCCAATACGTTGATCATTGAGGATGCCGATAAAATGGGTCTTTCTCAGCTTCATCAGTTACGAGGCCGAGTGGGGCGTTCTTCGCGGCGAGCCTATGCGTATTTTACCTATCCGAAAAATCGCGTTCTTTCGGATATTGCATCGAAACGCCTTTCGGCGATTCGTGATTTTACCGAATTTGGTGTGGGCTTTAAGGTGGCGATGCGAGATCTTGAGATTCGCGGTGCGGGCAATATTCTCGGTGCGGAACAGCACGGCAACATGGCATCTGTGGGATATGAAATGTACATGCGTTTGTTGGATGAGGCAATTTTGGAAGAAAAGGGCGGAAAAGAGGCCAAGAAACCGATCGAATGTACGGTGGATTTCAACATGGATGCCTATATACCCGAAAAGTATATTTCCAATGGCAATCACCGTTTGGAAGCTTACAAAAAGATATCGCTGATTCGTAACGAAGCGGATCTTTTGGATGTGAACGATGAATTGCTTGACAGATTCGGTCCGATTCCCGATCCTGTTTCTACACTGATCAACATTTCACATCTTCGTGCGATTGCGTCGAGATGCGAGCTTTCCAAAGTGGAATACCGTGACAGAACGATCGTGTACTATCCTGAAAATATCAACATCAGGGCGTGGACCGAGCTTGCGGCATTGAACAACGGCAAACTGCTTCTTTCTATGGGCGGAAAACCGTATATTTCCTGCCGTGTGAAGAATAAGGATTTTGCTTTGGATATTGCCACGCGTTTGCTGAAGCAATATCTTAAAATAATGGCAAGTTTTGACTTGCCAAAAGACAAGAAATGAGATATAATAGAACAAGATAATGGATATTACACACAAACGAGGTTTTCATGTTTAAGAAAAAAGTTTTTAAGAGGATAACCGCTACCGTTCTTTTGCTGTCGCTTCTTTTTTCGGTAAGCGTACTGGCATCGTGCCAAGAGAAGGAAACGGTCGCGCTTTCGGTAAAAGGCGTGGAATGCACACAGGATATGTACCGTTATTGGTATATGCAACTTAAAGATTATTATGTTGCGAATTACGGTATCACCGATTCAAAGGATTTTTGGTCTACTCAGGTTCCCAATGCGGATTACACATACGCCGATTTTGTTGACAATAAAATATCAACTCAGATCGACTATTATCTTGCGGGCAATGTTCTTTTTGAACAGTATAAGCTGGATACCAAGCTGAAGGATGTTTGGGAAGCGGTGAGAGACGGTGTTGAAGAGGAAATTGATGACGGTGTCAATTCGTTCGGCTCCCGTGCGGAGTATGATGCGTATCTTAATGAAAAATACGGCATTGATTCGGCAATTTATCGCCGTGTGAAGCTGATGGAGCAGAAGTTCTATTTGGCATACGACTATCTTTACAATGCCGAAACCGGTGTTGAACGCGCAACCGATGCGGAAATCAATGCATACTATACCGAAAAGTATGCACGTATCAAATACTATATGGTACTGAAGAATTTTGAGTACCGCGTGGATTCGGACGGAAACCGTGTGGTGAATGCAGAAGGGTCATTCATTCAAGACCCTTTGACCGAAAAGGAAAAGAAAGAAAAGGCGGCGTATGCGGCTCAAGCTTTTGAAGCGGTGAAAAACGGCGAAGAGATTGAGACCTTTATCAAAAAGGATTATCCCGATATGCTGAAGGCGGCACCGAACGGATATTATCTTGCTAAGAGCGAGTATTACGGACGTCTGTTCACCAATACCATTTTGGATGCGACATTTGCCATGAAGATTGGCGATACTGTTTTTTGCGAGAATGAAGATGCTTTTTTCATTGTACAGAGACTCTCTTTGCCCGAAAAAGGTTATCAGGGTGTTGACAAAGATCAGCTTAGCAACATTGGTGAGTTTGCCGTGAATGCCAAGTTTGAAGCGAAGTTTGCGCCAATCATTGAGGAAATTGAAAAAGACACGAATGTGTGTGATAAATACACCGTGCTTTCATTACTTGAAGAAAAATACAAGTGAGGGATATTATGAAAATAAAGGTTGTTACGTTTAATCTCAGAATGAATACCCACCGCGACGGGATCAATTATTTCTTTAATCGCGCGCCTTTGATCCTTGCAAAAATCCGCGAAGAAAAGCCAGACATTATCGGGTTTCAGGAAGCGACAC
>JAFQNZ010000076.1 GCA_017395715.1 Clostridia bacterium
GCCTTCACCGTACCGTATCTGAATTGCCAGGTATTGCTTGCTTTCATATCCTTTTTCAATGCGATAGATTGCCTCTAACAGATCGTTTGAAAGGAACATTCCGTACTGTATTCCTCCGGCAGAATTATCGACCGCTCCGCCTTTGTTTTTGTGCCACACGATCTCCTCAATCGGCACGGGCAAGGTAAAGGTGGGCTCGGTGCTGTTCGGCGTCACGGTACTTTCCGGCGTCACGCTATCACTTGGCGCTGCCGTGCTGTCAGAAGTAACAGGAACAGTCGGTGTGGTACTGCTGTTCGGAAAATTGAGCAGCATTACCACACTCGTTGCACAAACAAGGCAGAACACCGCTGCAACAGCGCCCCATTTCAAAAAGGCGCGGGATTTATGCAAAGGCAGAGCGATCATTTCTCTCTTACTTTTATTTTCAAAAAAAGTTTCTACAATATCATCGTCAATATAAGACATTGCCCGATGAAACAGGCTTCGGTTCACAATAATACCCCTCTTTCTTCAAGATATACTTTCAAATCTGCTTTCAATTTCGTCAGTTTTTTATAAACCGCACTTTCGGTCAGATGTAATTCCCCCGCAATCACCTCAATCGGTTCAACGAGGTAGAATCTGCTCATGAAAATATACTGATCTTTTTCGCTCAAAGACCGAAGAAAATCGCTGATCATTTTGCCAAGCTCTTCTGCCATCAGGTTCTCATCGGGATTTTCGCTGTGAGACAGAAAATCCTCACATTCGTCCATCGATACGGTGAGTTCGCTGGGAATTTTCTTTTTGCTCAAATTTTCGTGGTATTTATCGGTGGCGATATTCCGCATGATCCGCGCAATAAAGGCACGAAAGCTTTTCGGTCTTGTCGGCGGAATCGCATGCCAAACGCTATGATAGGTGTCGTTTTGGCATTCTTCACAGTCGGCGTGGTCGTGGACGATGTTATAGGCAATTCGGTACAAAAACTTGCCATACTTGTCGTTTGTCACCCGAATGGCTTCTTCGTTTCGTTGCCAATATAACGCAATGATTTCTTCATCCGAAATTTTGTGACACGTTTCCATCCTTACCTCCTTATCCGATTGATTGAAAGACGTCTTCATAAAGGTATGTCTGCTTTTTTGGTGAAAATTGGAATGATTTTGTAAATATGATAGCAAAATTTTTGAGGGTAGTGCTATCCTTGTTTGGATGACAAAACAAAAATACCGGTAGGGGGTGGCGCCCACGACACCCCGTATCACATGAAAGAATTTTGTTTTATTCCATCT
The DNA here is from genome assembly GCA_017395715.1 of Clostridia bacterium. Lineage (GTDB taxonomy): Bacteria > Bacillota > Clostridia > Oscillospirales > CAG-272 > RGIG1993. Next base: position 1,278 of record JAFQNZ010000076.1, read on the forward strand.
GATCGTTCTCGGACAGTCGAGGACGCCTGTCCCTACCGATTCACACTTGTGCGTCAAATCACGGGCGAATCCACACAAAATGCGTTCCGTTTTATGGCAGATGAGGGGAAAAAAACAAAGCCACCGTTTGGTGACTTTGTTCTGATGTACGGTTACTGTTTAACAGTCAAAGTGTCGTTTTTGAACTTTGCTTCAACCGAGCCGCCTTTGGTGACAAAGGTTGTGATCTTCTTATCGTTGAGAATCTTCACAAGGCGTGCATCTTCGGGGTTGTTGGCGGA
>JAFQNZ010000077.1 GCA_017395715.1 Clostridia bacterium
CGCTTTTGGGCTTCACCACTCGAAAGCCCTTGCTTGGTGGATGCTTGTTCTTTCAGAACCGCTTCAACATCACAGAGATACTCTTTCACTTGTTTTGTTCCTTTCTTGAGAGAGGATGCCGATAGTATGCCCCAATACGAAAAAAAGACTCCGGTCACGACACTTTTGTCGCACCGAGTCTCATTCTTTATAGACAAGCCAGGCAAAATGCCATGTTGTTGACTTGTCTCGCATGATGCGGAATTACTCCCTCATATCAATATAAAATTTAGAAAAAGAATAACTACATACCTATTATAGCACAGGAATAAGGATTGTCAAGTGTTTTTTGGAAAAAATAACCGCCCTTTTGCAAGGGCGGTGTGAATTATTCTTGTTTGGTTTCGTTGGATTCTGCCTTTTCGGCGGCTTTTTGCTCTTTGTGTGTCGCAAAATGCCGTTTGACCTTAAAGTACACATTGGTTTTTCCTTTTGGTGCGGCGGCGAGATCTTCATTTTCCACCTGTTCGGCAATGCCTTTTTTGACAAGCCGTTTATGAATGGATTCTCCTACCAAGGTGTAGATCACAGCGAAGATCGGTACACCGAAGAACATACCGAAGACGCCGAACAAACCGCCCATCAAAACCACGGCGATCATGATCCAAACACCGCTGATACCCACGCGGTCACCGAGAATGGCAGGAGCTAAAATGTTACCGTCAATTTGCTGAACCACCAAAATGATGGCAGCGAAAATGATGGTTGCACGAAGCCCGCCGTCGGGAGAGATGAGAATGATGGCAGCACTCGGAATGGCACCGAGGAACGGGCCGAATACGGGAATCAGATCGGTAACACCGATGAGAATGGCGATCATGGGGTAATAGGGAATGCCGAAGATCCAAGTGAGAAGATAGACGATCAGCATCACGATCGTGGAATCGATGAGCTTACCGCGGATAAACTGACCGAATTTGGTATCTACCGTTTCGACAAAATGGCTGAGTGCCACGTTATGACGGAAGGAGAAAAAGGCGAGGCAGAAACGTTTGACTTGCTTGACAAGAAGCTCTTTGGAAGCAAGGAAGTAGATCGAGAAGATAAGCCCCAGGAAGAGATTCGTCATGGTGGAGATAAAGGCGAGCACATAGTCTGCCGTGATCTTGATCACAGTGCCGACACTACCTTGCAGGCTGTCAAGGAAGCCTTGCAGATCAAAGTTTGAGGTGATCATTTCGTAGAACTTGGCAAAGGAATCGTTATTGTCAATGGCTTCCTGCAGATGGATCGGAATGTTGTTGACAAGCGTCATCGCCTGTGTGGCAAGATCGTCAAGGCTTTGAATGAACTGCGGAATGAGAATGAGCAAAAAGCCTGTGACAAAGATCAAAAAAAGAAGGTAGGTGATAACAAGACCAATGGCACGGCTGCTTTTTTTGCCGATGCGGTGAGAGGTGATCTTATCAAGCAGGCGTTCAGAGCCGCGCAGGAGCGGATTCAACAGATAAGCGATGATGATACCGAAGAAGATGGGACTGATGATCGCGTTAAACAGATTGTCCCACACGCGAACAAAGCTTGATTTATTGGTCATAAAACCGATACAGATCACAGCAAAGAGAATCACGCCGCAGGCATAGATCGCATAGGTGGTGTTCTTTTTATTGAATTGCCATTTCATAAGCGTTTCTCCTTTCATGCTGCTTCTTCCTACTATTGTATATGAAATGACGAAAAAAATCAATATTATTTTTCAAAAGTGTTGAAAAAAATTTCTTTGCTTGCTATAATAGGCAAAAGACTTGTCGCTTTTTGCGACAGCAGAGTGAGGTGACTGAACGATGAAACGATCGGAATATTTTCAAAAGCGCCTGTCCGTGGGCGACGTGATAACAAACACACGCTTTTGTCCTGCCAAGATCAATTTGTTTTTAGAAGTCACGGGAAGCCGTGAGGACGGTTACCACACGATTGAAAGCGTGATGCAAAAAATTGCGTTATGCGACCGCGTAACCCTGACGATTTCTGCGGGAGAGGGCATCACCATTGCCTCCAATGACCGCACACTTCCCACAGGAGAAAAGAACCTTTGCTACCGCGCCGCAGATCTTTACTTAAAAGCCGCAGGTGTTACGGCAAAAGTCGATATGATGATTGAAAAGCGCATTCCGATTGCCGCAGGCATGGCGGGCGGTTCGACCGATGCCGCGGGGGTTCTTAAAATCCTTGACGAAACGGTGGGTGCATTGAATAAAAAGGAACTTGCCGCCCTGGCGCTCTCGCTTGGCGCGGATGTGCCGTTTTGCCTGTTCCGTTCCGCTTCGATCTGCCGCGGACTGGGAGAGGAGCTTTCGTATGTGAAGGGGCTTCCTGCCTGTCACATTGTGGTTGCCAAAGACCGGAAAGAATCGGTTAGTACCAAAGATGCTTACCGCATGATCGATTCTTTGGATTATACGCCCGTTTCGGTGCAAAATGTGGCGGATGCTTTGGAAAAGGGCGATCTTTCGGCACTTTCTTCGGTGATGATGAACCGTTTTGAAGATGTGATTCTGCCGCTTCGCCCTGCGGTGGTTAAAATTAAGGAAGCATTTTTATCTTGCGGTGCCGTTGGAACAATGATGAGTGGCAGCGGTCC